>NZ_JBNDHS010000088.1:0-25377 GCF_056755095.1 Rhizobium sp. SVR5-9E
GCGCGGTTCATCTGCTGGGGTCAATCCAGGACCATGAAGCCGAACGGCAGAACCGCGACGATATCGCCGCTTTCATCCACGATTTCGAAGCGCTGTGCCGCGATCTGCTCGCCGCCCATGACTAATTCCGCAATCATCTCGCGAGCAGCGTTGCGGGCCTCTTGCTGAACGGCCGCGACGTTCGGCAACTCGACACCTTCGTCGTCTTCGACCAATTGATCGCCAGTACGGATGTGAAAATAATACCTCGCCATCGACGGACAGTCTCCTGTTACGCGATCGGAGAACAATCAAGGCTGCCCATTGTTCCCGTCTGTGGCGTGCGCTTAGCCATCAGCTGAGAGCCTCCAAGACCGCCGCCAACCTACCGAGTGTGTCCGGAGCGCATCGATCACATCGGCCGTCAGCACCTCGCTCTGCGGGGCAGGGCCGTCGCACTAGACATGGAAATACGACCAAGGGCCCGTCCAAAAGGGTCGGAGAATGGCGAGCCCTTGGTCGTATGGCGGCCTCGGGATAGTGGGGAACACCGTTGCCGTCATGCGCTGCACTTTGGGGGGCTCCAGCGCCGAAAACTAAAGCTCCGGGGAGCCTGCGCGTCAATAATTAATTTGGATTAAGATCGAAGGGCCCGCTCCTACGGAAAAGCGAGCCCTTGCCGCGCCTCTTGTGTCCCCTAGCCATTCAGCGCGGGATTGACCACGCGGCACCCGGAGATGGGTGTCATCCGGGCTGAACAGAAGAACTGCCGCGCACCCCCAAGCGCGCCAAACAAAGCTGGTTCCGTAATGTTCCAAAAAAACCCCTAAGCGGGGCAGGTTACGGGGAAAGGTGACCGCGCGGCACCAGGATGAAAGCTGCAATCTAACACCACTGGCGGCTGAGGTAAGGAAGTCTAACCGCGCGGCCGTCACCCAAACGCTCGGGATCGGGGCCTGTTCCCGTTCGGAACCGTACGGTCAAAAAGAGGCCCCGCCGAAGCGGGGCAGTTTGACGAAGAAAGGATCGCGCGACTTTCCAGTAAGGCAAAGGAAGGGTCTATCAGCGAACCATGCCACGCGATCCCAAACAATCAACAATTAGACGCCCCTAATGTTCCGAACTGGGCGCATTAAAAAGAGGCGTTGACCCGTTGCGGGATTTCACCTTGTGGAAGCTGCTGTTCGATGAGGTTTTGCGCAAGTGCCGTGATGCCACCATCGTCAGCTGGATCGGTCTCCAGCAACTCCAGTGCGCGCTCAAAGATTGCTTTTTGCTCCTCTGCGGAAATGATCCCCTTCCGCTCAAGATGTTCCATCAGTGCCGCATGAAGTGCTGATGTGGAAAGGGAAACGGCGGAGGAGGAGATAAGGGCGGGATCGGCCACGACCGTAACATCGATCCTTCGCGATGAGAGGCGGCTTTTAGCCGCTCGCCAGAACCGGCTGCATGATTCAATCATTGGCATGTTCCTCCCAGCCCGCCAACTCTTGGTAGCGTACCGCAAGCCTAGAAGCTCTGGAAGACGGCCTTAGGTCCCACAGATCATTGGAATAGCTGCCAGATAGCCAACAGCCCCTACCAGCGCGGCGGTCGCGAGCGTCTGGCATTCCTGGTGGCACACCACCCCTCCAAAAGACTGAGAGGCCCCCTCCTTTGCCTGAACCATTGTCGTTATGGCTGCGGCGGGCAGCCAATGGGACAGCTTTCCCACATAGACATTTCGCTAGAAAATAGGGGCCAAATATCTCCGAAATGTAAGTCAAAGGAGAGAGCTATGTCGGCAAAAGAACGACCATCACAGCTCAATCAAGCACGGCGTCATTTTCTCGGTCTCGCTGCTGCAACAGGTGCCAGGGTAACGGCGATGGCAATCGCCGGCTCAACTATGCTTTCTGGGTTCAGCGCCCAAGCACAGAGCCGTGGCAACGGCAACGGGAACAACGGGAATGGCAATGGTAACGGCGGTGGGAATGGCAACGGCAACAACGGCAACGGCAATGGTGGCCCGTGCTTTCTCCGCGGCACTTCTATCCTAACCTGGGCAGGCGAGAGATGCGTGGAGGATCTTCAGGTCGGGGACCTTGTCTTGTCCCTACCCGGTCCGGTCAAGCCGGTCAAATGGATCGGTCGTAGCCTCTACAAGCGAAGCGGTTCTTCCTGGAATGCCGACGTCGTGCCGATCCGCATTTCACGGAATGCACTGGACGAGGGGACACCTTATAGGGACCTCTATCTCTCCCCTGGCCACGCTCTGTTCGTTGATGGCAGCCTTATCCTGGTGAAGGACCTCGTCAATGGGATGTCTATTGTGCCGGTGCCTCCTGCCGACGGCGAGGTGATCGAATATTTCCACGTGGTGCTCGAAACCCATGAGGTGATCTTCGCCGAAGGAGCGCCTGCCGAGAGCTTCCTCCTCTGGGCCGACAATTACGAGGGCTTCACGAACTTCGCTGAGTTCGCCCGCCTCTATCCTGGCGGCTTTAGGATGAAGCCATTTGCGCGAGTCGCCGGCTTCGAATCCGGACGGGATCACCTGAAGGCTCTGCTGCGTCTGGGGATGCATCCTTTTCTCCCAATCCCTGACGCGCGCGACCCAATCGATCGCGCCTATGAAAGAATTGCGGCGCGCGCCGAGCTGCTTGTAGGTGAGATCTGATCGCCTGAGAGGGAAGGGCTTCTCGCTGAACATA
The DNA here is from genome assembly GCF_056755095.1 of Rhizobium sp. SVR5-9E. Taxonomy (NCBI): domain Bacteria; kingdom Pseudomonadati; phylum Pseudomonadota; class Alphaproteobacteria; order Hyphomicrobiales; family Rhizobiaceae; genus Rhizobium; species Rhizobium sp. SVR5-9E. The sequence continues at coordinate 2,673 of NZ_JBNDHS010000088.1, forward strand.
TGTAGGTCTTGCTCGGCTCGCGAGCGACACTGGGCTTCGCGCGGCGGTACGCGGCTAAACTTTCACATTTGGAGGACTCTTCTGATTGCGTAGGTTTCCGCGCCTTCTGGCCGGCCCGCGAGCCCCCAAAGGGCTGCCGTCAGCCCGCCGTAACACGCGATCATCAAGGCGCAGGCGGCGGAGGCTCGCCATAGGTGGGCGAAAATATCCTGTCCCTCGAACTGAAACGGCGAGGCATATCCGAAAAGCGCAAAGGTTAGCGCGAGGCTGGTTAGCGGCCGTATGAACGCGGCCACCTGAGCGATCACGCTTGCGCCCGTCATTTCGCGAACGCTCCAAAGCACGATCGCCAGAACGGCAACAGCCGCGGCGGTCTGAGCCACAAGAGCTCCGTTCACTCCATAGAGGGCGATGCAGACGAGTGTCAGCGGGATCCTGACCGCCATCTCTGCCGCCATCCGGATTGTGAGAAAATGCATCTGGTTAAGCCTGAGCGCGAGCGGCACGAGGGGCAGAAGCGGTATGGCGATGATGTTGATGATCGCCAGCCAGGCCAGGATCGGCGCCGCGGACAGCCATTGAGGACCGAAGACGATAGCGATCAACGGCTCCGCAAGAGCACCCATGATCATGTAGAGCAAGCCCAGAAATAGCATGTAGCCTCCGACCACCTGGCAGTAGATGCTGCCAAGCTCCTTCGTATCCTCAAAGCGTGCAAAGGTCGCGACCAGCGGCTTCACCAACGGCTGGACGACTGCCTGATGGGGAATGAAGCTGATGTCCGTCGCGACCGTGAACTTGCCGAAGGGAGCGGCAGGGATGAAGCGGGGGAGCATAAGGCGCTCGAGCTGCCAGTTCAGCGCCGAGATGAACTGCGTGAGCGTATTCCATCCGAAGATGCCCGAGAAGAAACGCCACTCAACAAGGGTAAGCCTTGGCGCAACGGGGACGAAGGCGAACGACAGGATAAGAGCGGCAAGCGGCGTCGCGATGATCGCCGCAACGATGGCCCAATGGCTGTGAAAGACGATGGCGACTGTGACCGCGGCGAGAAAGGCGCAACTCTTCGATGCGACGTCGATGGCGCAATCGCGTCTTAAATCGAAATGCTGGGCGAAGATGATCATCCTTGGGTTCGCCATCCCCCGCATTGCGGGGGCTAAGCTGAGGATTCCGATGACGGCGGCGAGCTCGGGATACCCGTAGAACTGCGACAAGGGCCAGGCCAGGATTCCAAGTATCAGGCCGATGACGAGACCACGGATCACGCCAAGCGTAAACGCCGTATCGAACATATCGTCGGTGGGGTTCTGGGTCCGCAGGAGTGCTGCGGCGATTGGAAGGTCGAGAATGGCCTCGACGATGAGGACGGCCGTCATGGCCATCGCGATCAGCCCCATGTCCGCGGGCGTCAGGTAGCGGGCCAGAATGACCAGGGTTCCGAGATCGATTAGCTTCGCGCCGAGCCTGCCGGCGATGGCCCATGCCCCCGCAGACGTTGCATGCGTCGACAGCGGCTTCCCGGACACGCCGGCTGGTTGGTCTATCTCAGAACGATCCGTGATCGTCTCCAGTCCAGTCACACGCGCCAAGAGCCTGAGAGTTAAAGGAGGCCACAAGCTGGGACCGTGAACAAAGCTGTGACCTCCTTTTCCCTTGGAGGAGGGATACGAGGAACGTCACCCCAGCAACCAACGCTTCCTAGTCATTCAGCAGTTAGGCTTTTCGCCGCAGTCGACTAGTTGGACAAAGGTCCTAGGACAGGTCTACGGAATGGCTCGCGCGGCTCGCCCTGATCTTCAGTGCCAACTGCCGATTTCCCCTCCAGTACGGGTGTTTTTGACTTCCCAAGCTTTGGAGCCAAATGCGGAACATTACGGGAGCAGGCTAGTTTAGATAATTCCCATCCGCCAACTCGGTGACGACGTTCATCCTTTCCCCACAGTCAGGACGATGAGCGAGTCAATGATCGGTGATAGCATGGACACGCAGGCCAAAATCAGCAAAGAGGCGCTTCAGGCATCCATCGACCGCCTTGCACCATTCCACCATGCCATTGATCTGCCCTACGGACTGAGCACTTTTGTGGCGGCCGCTTCTCGTCAAGATAGGGAACGGACGCGAATGCAAACACTCCTTGATCATGCATGGGCAAGCACGATGTCGGCCTGCGGGGGGAGTTTGGAGGGCAAACGAGTCCTCGACATAGCCTGCAACTGCGGCGGATTTGCTGTCCACGCCGCTAAAGCAGGAGCGAAACACGTCCTCGGGATTGACACTGAACCTCACTACATCGAACAGGCGAATTTCGTTAAAGAGGCCCTATCTCTTAATAATCTGAGGTTTGAGCGACTCGATCTGATGGAACTCGACCCGGCCAAACACGGGACGTTTGATCTCGTCTTATTTTTCGGCATTCTCTACCACCTGGAAAATCCGATTATGGCCGTAAAGCGCATTTCGGCCGTCACCAAAAAGGTTATTGTGGTTGACACTTCCCTCATGAAGGTGCCGATTATAAATCGAGTTCTGGATCGCTGGCCGATGTGGCATATGCGTAGGGTGGCAAGCGTTGGTCCTGATGCGAAAAACATCACGACCGCACGCTGGCGCCGAGCGGACTTCTGTCAGTTTTCCCCTAATGCCGCCGCCGTCACAAGCCTGCTGGAATATACTGGATTTACCGATATCGTTCGCCTCAAACCAACGGCAAGCGGGCTTGAGAGGCGCTACTACGATGGCCGGCGTGCAACCTTCATTGGCATTAAAACTCGCCCCGACTTGGCTCCGGCGTGATCAAGCGCACCAGTCATTTCTATGCCGCGACCGCCATTCCCTCGCAAAGCCTTCACGCAACAGAATCTGGCCGATCTCCTGCCCATTCGCCCGATAGATGTTCACCAGCGGCCGATGTGACGGCGTGTTGTCGATCGCGCCGCTCCATTCGATCCGCTCCGCTTTGTAACCTAGCGCATCCCACGCCAAACAAACTTTAGCGCTTTAAAAGCAAATACGAATCTGAGCTGAGATGGACTGTCATATCCTTCTTTCTTTTCGTGGAAGAATATGTACTTTGCGATCACGCCGGGTACAGACAAAATCAGCCATCCGCCAGCGATCAGCCTAAATACTTCAGAAAAATATGATCCTATTGAAAGGATTAGGATAATAGCAATCCGGTATACGATAATATGCTGGGAAATGAGTGTTGTTACTTTATCCATTCTAGTTCCCCGCAGTGAAGTATGGAGACACCATGCGAGATTTTATTGCTGACTTCCCTTGGCGATTAACGCCAGCTTCCGTTCCCTGATGCACTTCGCGTGCGATCCGATTTCCGGCGTATCGATGCCCGAGACGAACGGAACACCTTCTCCCAGCAATCGAATGTTCTGACCGCTCGGCAGGCACTTGACCGTGTCGCCGTCGATGGCCGCCATTGAGGCGCACATAAGCAGTTCGGTGATCAATTCTGTCCTCCATGCCTCGGCAGGCCTTTGTAATTCAACGGCTGATGTTTACGGCAATACCAGAGCGTGATTGCCTTGATCTCCTCAAAGCCGTAGCAGCCCCACTCTGTGCACCGGATGCCGGTGGCGTCCTCATGGTCGCATAGGTGATTCTCGTGAATGTTGGCGCCGGGCGCCGATGTATGAGCATCGCTGAGCATTTCCTTACCTCGGCATCTTCATCACGAAAAATCCAGACTTACCCGTCTCGCCACACTTCTTGCATCGCAGCTTGGGTTCAAGCTTGCGCAGGACGGCATCGCCTCCACACTTCAGTCTCAGCGCCCGGATATTGACTTCGGCATAGTGCTCACACTTGCAGATAGCGAATAAAATCTCCCAGCTCATGATATCGCCGAGCTTCTCCTCAGGCCCAACCCGTTCTGGCTTCCGTTCCCTTGCCATAGCTACCACCGGTTTTCCCGCTTCATCGTCATGGCTCGGGGTGGCTTGGCGGCAGGCATGAACATCACCGCCACTTTCCGGCTGCCACACACCGGGCAGCGCAGCCGCTCCGACAGCATCGACAGCGGAAAATCGCGGCCTCGCGTAGCAACCAGGGTGACGATATCCAGATCGTGCTTCCAACTGCAGGCTCGAACGGTCTTTAGACCCTCATGCTTACCCCATGCGCATCGGGCCTTAAGGTCCCAACCGGCATCCATTGCTTCGCCGATCGTTTCGGCCATGCGTCATCGTCTCCTCGTCACAGGTTTCCAGTGCCCTGATTTTCAGAAAGACGGCCGCTCGTCTGTTCCTTAATTGTTCTCATCTGCGAGGCGAGTCAAGCGGGTGATTGCTTTTTAAGCTAAGTCTGATGTGATGGGGGATGACCAAGCCGCCAAAGTCCAAGCCTCTCCTCAGCGATGCCGACTCGCCGGTTCGATCCCGGCCGCGCAAGCGGCGAGATCCCGCACAGCCGAACCTTCAACTTGATCCGATGCCCGACCGCATCGAGCCATGCCTTGCGCTGCTCAAGCCGAAGGTGCCGAAAGGTCAGGACTGGGTCTACGAGATCAAATGGGACGGCTACCGCCTGGCCGTGCACATCGAGCCGAAAGGCGTGCGGATCCTGACGCGCGGCGGCCATGACTGGACGCATCGATTTCCCACAATCGAGCAGGCGGCAAAGCAGCTCGGCGTGAATACCGCAATCCTCGACGGGGAGGCGGTGGTGTTCGACGAGCAGGGACGGTCCGATTTCGGACGGCTGCAGCAATCGCTCGGCGGCCGAGGTGGAAAGCAGAATTCCTTCGAAGCGATGTTTGTGGCCTTCGACATCCTCTATTTCGACGGTCACGATCTCACCGGCATGGACCTGATGGCGCGGCGGCATCTGCTGGAGGGTTTGGTCCCCGCCGGCGGCGAGGACACCATCCGACTGTCTGAGGAGATCAACGCCGACGGCGACAAGCTCCTTGCCGCCGCATGTGAGCATGGACTGAAGGGCGTTATCGCCAAGAACCGGCATAGCACTTACCGTTCCGGCCGCCTGGGTGATTGGGTCAAGGTCAAGTGCCTCCAGAGCGACAGCTTCATGATTGTTGGCTACGAGCGATCCGCTTCGGCGAGCCGTGGAATTGCGAGCCTGCTACTCGCAGGGCGCAAGGGCAATAGTCTCGTCTACGTTGGCGATGTCGGGACCGGATTCAAAGAGCGCGATCTGATCTATCTGTCGGAGACGCTTGACACCCTGAAGACCAGCAAGCCGGCCGTTCAGGTCAAGCGAAAGAACATCGTGTGGGTACAGCCGACGCTGATAGCCGAGATCGAATACCGCGCCTGGACGCATGACGGAAAGCTCCGGCACGCGTCCTACAAAGGCCTACGTGATAAACAGGACAACGCGGCAATTTATGAGCTGAGCGACATTCTTTAGTTACAGAAGTTGATGCCGTCTTTAACGATGACCGCCCACTTAAGGCCCAGGGTCTCGCGCGCGGAAAGCGCTTGTGCACTGCCTGGTTCGCCCTCTTTGAACATGTGCACTCCAATCGCTTGGTCGTGCGATCCGCTATAGACGACCGGGCCTGGCGTGTATGTTGTTGTTGTGTTGACCGTGCCAAAGTTTCCGAAAGAATTCACGGTTCCATACGTCCGATAGGAACCTGGCATCTGGGTCGCCTGCACATTGTTCGAGGCGGCCGCTGAGACAATGATATACCTGTCGTAACCGGCTTTGATTGTCTCGATCGCCGCTTGTTTCTGAGCGGCGCGGGCTGCACCAATGCTGCCGCACATTGGCTCGGCGCTTGTTTGAATGATTGCTTGGTTTTGCGCGACGCGCATCGTGCTCGACTGCACACAAGAGGACAGCAGCAGGCACGCTACTGCGACAGCAATAGTAACTTTCAGCATTTCTAGAATTCCCCAACCCTGAGGCGAGGAGATGACAGGACACTAACCCGAGAGTCAATCCTTAGGGCTCTGTCCTCATCTAGGACTGCAAGGCCACAGTCATCTGATCTGTGGAAACTTTGACCGTTCGACAATCGTGATTCGCGACTCAGCACGGAACTGAATGAGATAGGCTCAGGAGGTGCGGGATGTCGCTAGCCTATTACGCCCGGAACGTCGCGAGCGGTGAACGTGCCAGACGCAGGATGATGCGCGAGGGGGTCACGATGTCGGGCGCAAGACTATGGACTGAAGCGGAGTGGGAAACCGTCAGGAAGCTGGCGCCAGACTACGACGCCATAGTGAAGCAGCTTCCGCATCGGACCCGTATAGCCGTAGCCAGCCAAGCCAGGAAAATGGGCCTTCAGCGAGAAATCCATATCTGGAGCGCCGCAGATATCTTCAAGCTTCGCCGGATGTACCGGAGCGCGTCGGCCGACGAGATTTGCGCAGCATTTCCTCACTCGACCTGGGTCAATATCCGACAGGTCGCAAGATATCACGGATGCCGCCGAGATCGACGAATCGGATACAAGCTGACCGGGATACCAGCCCTCGATGAGGTCCGCCGGCGCTGCTTTGATATCCGTTGGTCAATGGTTGATCTGGACAAGGCGGCTAGAACGGGCACCTATTTCTATCGGGCGGGATGGATCGGGAAAAAGATCAATCACCGAGCGTTAGGCCGAGCCATTGAGGCACTCGATGGTGTCGTTCAGGCGCAATGGAACGACTAGACGCAATTGGCTCGGGCGAGCTTCCACACGTAATCTGCCCAAGCAGTGAGCGCCGCGCGTTTTTCTTCCGCATAATCATAGCGATTGTAGACCGCCGCAACCCCCTTGATCGAGCCGGAGCGATGGTTCAGCACGGCCTCCAAGACATGGATCGCCACACCTAGTCGCGCCATTCCGCTCGCAGCGGTTCGTCGTAGGTCGTGGAAAGTCCAAGGCTCCCACGCCGGTAGTCTTTCAGGGTCGTCTCCCCGCTTCACAGCTTCTTCCTTCGCTAACGTCAGGATTTCCTCGTCTAGCGCCTTCTTGGCTTTAGAGTAGCCCGAAATCGGCGTCGTGCCTGTGGTCGTCAGCAGGAAGATTGCTGCCGTCTTTTCATCGGGTTTGATTTTTGGAAGGGCTTCAATCTCTGTCAGCGCTGCCGATGTGAGCGGAACGTAATGCTCTTGCTGATTCTTCGCGCGCTCCGGAGGAATCACCCAGAGCTGATTATTGCCGCCTATCTCTAGTTCATCCCAGCAGAAGCCACTTACCTCGCTACGTCGTTGGGCGGTCAGCAGTAGCAGGCGCACAAACGGGCCGAAGGGGTAGCCGAGCTTCCCCGACGCCAACCACACAAGCCGGATCTCTTCATCACTTAGTACGCGGTCGCGCGTCGTCTCGGCACCTGGCGCCGCCACGCGCCGTTCCATAGGCGACGTATCGATGATGTCTCGATCGACCGCCCATGAGAAGAACTTCCGAAGTAGGCTCAAAAGCCGATTCGCCAGTACCGGCGCGCGCTCCGCCACCTCGTCGAGCAGCTTGATCACGTCCAGCCGCGTTATGCTGCGCATTGAGCGCTTGCCCCACTTCGGCTTCACTTCTTTCTCGAAAAGCCGGGTACGCTCCTTGAGAACCGAAGGGCGGTTCTTCACCGCGACATAGCGTTTCAGGAAGTCGTCTATCGCATCGCTGACCAAATCAACCTTGCGGTCTTTGCGTGCCGCTTTCTCGGCCGCTGGGTCTTTCCCTTCGGAGATGGCGCGCAACTGCTTGCTGGCCTCCTGACGGGCATCGGCAAGGGAGAAAGCGGGGTAGGGACCAACCGTGTGTTTCTTCGGCTTGCCATCGAACCGATAGCGGATCGCCCAGCTCATGGAAGCCGGCAGCTCTTTGCCGTCTCGTTCTCGCTTTGGCTGAACGATCAAATAAAGGCCCGGCAAGCCGCCGTCCGGTATTTCGCGCCTCAACGCCTCAGGTTTGATTGCCACGATCGCTTTGACGGTCAGTGCTTTTGCCATTCTCGCCCTTGGGGTAACGCTGGGGTAACAGATTTGTGCGACAGGTGGTGAAATGTCACGGTATCTTATGGCGGCATGATTTGCCAAGAACCCCTTGTTTTTCAGGCCATTCAATGTTGTGGATGAATCGTTGTGAACGACGATGAACTGATCAAGCACCTGCCTTCTAAGCAGGTGGTCGCAGGTTCGAATCCTGCAGGGGTCGCCAAAAATTTAACAGCTTAAGTGAAATGATTTTCTCGGCTCAACTTTCGGCGTGCGCTCGCGTAATACGTGCCGATTTTGTGGCTGGAACAGCCGTAGCGAGCCGATGATGCATCTCGTTTCGACGCTATGGATTTCACCCGAACAGATCGACACCTTCGATCTGGCTGCCCCGAAACTGTAGCGTGCCGTTGTCATCGGGACGGCTGAAACGTGAGGCCGTTGGATCGGAATATCCGAAAAATGTCCTTCGACCCGCTGGGTGTAAGGTGGCCATAATCGGAGGCCATTGGTGCCCCGTCAGATGCAATCATCTTGCAGGTGCCTGACGACGAGCAAACCGCTTCAAGCGGCGAGTAGTATTCTGCCCCGGTGTCGGCGAGAAGTCCCCTGAGATCGACATCGACGCGCTTGATCTCATCCAGTTCCGCCATTGCTTGACGATCGTCCGAGTATAGGCGAGGCAAAAATTCCGCTGAGAGAATGTTTGGCAGTGCGTCTCGATATTCGACTACAGGACCAACGACAACAACCTTAGGCGAAGACCGTTTCAGGAATTCCACCGTTGACTTCAGATCACGGTAAGAACCGGTGCGCCATCGTGCGCCGATGACAATGGCATCGAAGAGCTTCTCTGGGGCATACTTTTCGATTGTCCGTTGGAACGCCCTTGTGCAGTCGGATGGATTGCGTTTTCGAAGACCCGCGATCATTGGCTTGCAGCCGCTGGTGGAGACGGCAACGAAATGAACATCCGGAAATACGGCATCAAGCCCCGCGCCCAAATGGGCGGCATGGCTATCGCCAATCAAAAGGACATTCGGTCGCCCATCAACTCGCGACAGGCACTTGCGAACTTCGCTGTCGGTTGCTCCCCGCTCAAACTCTCCCATGCAGTTGAAGTCGAAGGCTTTGAAGGTGGATATGCCGTTGAAGCTATCGTAGAACGCCACCTTGGCGGGAAGGCGTTCTGGGAAGCCACCATTGAGCGCAATGGCTGTGCCGACGACAAGAGTGCAGAAGCTGGACACCACGGTGCCAACAGCGGCGAGTGACGATTTGGACCGCCGGAACGGCTGCTCTATGAATCGATAGGATCCGCAGGAAAGAAGGATGATTGCTGCGATAGTCAGGACCGTCTCAAATCCTTGCGGTTCGCTGCCGCTATATGTCCGGAAGAACACGAGCACCGGCCAATGCCAGAGGTAGAGAGAGTAAGAGATACGTCCTAAGAACCGGACTGGTGCCGCAGACAGCACGTTCCTCGTCCAGGAGCCCTGCTGGCTGGGCGCCAAAAGAATAGCAGTGGCAACGCACACAGGGAGCGCGGTTGTGCCGGGGAACGGAAAGCCGGCTCTCAGTATGAGGCTGCTCAATAGAATGAGGAGGAGGCCGACGGCATCCAGCCACATTCGCGTTCGCTCTTTGAAGTCGAGGCGCAGGAACACCATGAGACCGCCGAGCGCCAGTTCCCAGGCTCGCGATGGCAACAGGTAGAATGCTGAAACTGGATCGAGAATGACAGCGCTTATCGACCAGCACAGGCTGATTGATGCAATCGTGATGATGGTGAATAGGAGCGCTTTCGCGCTACGCCATATGCGCCACGGGACGAAAAGAAGCGCCGGCCAGAACAGATAAAACTGCTCCTCAATCCCGAGCGACCAGGTATGAAGAAGCGGCATCGAATCCGCCGCTTTTGAAAAGTATCCGGATGTGGTGATGAAGTAGATGTTCGATAGGCCAACCGAGGCATAGGTTGCCTGCCAACCCAAAGACTGCAAATCAGATGGCATGAAGAGCAGCCAGCCTCCAAGGAGGCTTGCGCACACCACGGCAACAAGTGCAGGTGCGATGCGTCGGATGCGGCGGATATAAAAGGCGGCGAATGAGAATGATCCGCTCCGTAGATCGGAAACCATCATCGACGTAATCAGGTAGCCGCTGATGACAAAAAAGACATCGACACCGATAAAGCCACCGCGAAAGGGTTTTATGCCAAAGTGGAAGAGGATGACCAAAGATACCGCGAGCGCTCGCAAGCCCTCGATATCGGCACGGAAGGAAGATTGCGAATTGTGGGAGTCGGCGGGAATGGCGCGTTGGAGCATACGATCTCATCTCATGTTTGAGATGCAACTACCATTTGTCATCGCGTCTTTTCCACAGACGCAAATCAGCGATCGATCGAGAGCTATAACATATGCTCCGGCTCGTCGATGAATATCCCGCAATAGGTCGACATCAAATCGTTCGAGTCTTGGACGCGCTGGAAGAAGCGGTAAACAGAGAGTCTTCGGCAGGTCTGCTAAGCCGGGCTTGAACTCGACCTAATGCATGCCGAGGTTTTCGGAAACGGAAAGTGGCGCTCGCAGACCCTAAGCTCATCCTCAACTGCAAGGATGTTTGGGCGATGCGAGCAATTTTGGCGAAGATCCAGTTCTTGTCGATATGGACATGCTCGAGGACGGCCGTCGTGCAGATCAGGTCATCGGCGCCGGTCTCAAAGTGCTTGATGACATCCGCGATCGGTGAAGCCGCGATCTTGGCATCCGCTGCGGAAGATGAGAATGATCTTAAGTGAAAACAGAATCTTAAAACCTTGTGCGCAACTATACGAACTGCCGTATAACGCTGGGTCAGGCATGAAGCCCTTCTCCATTATCTTTAGGCTCGCTGAGAGCCTGCCGCTGTTTGCCGCCAGGCGGAGTGACGCCGCCGTAAAAAGGCTCGAACTCGCTCTGGCCGAGAAGGAGCGGCAGTTGAAGGAGCAGGCGGCCGCCCTTGCACACAGCCGGAAGATCTTCGACCGTTCGTCTGAAGCCGCTAGGATCGGCGTCTGGGAATGCAGCCTGCCGGACAATGGCCTGGTGTGGACCGATATGGTTTACGATCTTTTCGACCTGGCGCCCGGCACTGAACTCGATCGTGCCGAGATTGTGAAATTCTACTCGACGGACTCCCTTGAGGAACTGACAAGGCTCCGGACCGAGGCGATCGAGCAGCGCAGCGGGTTCAGCATGGATGCCGAGATACTGACAGCCAAGGGCAACAGGCGTTGGATCCGCATCACCGCGACCGTCGAGTGCGAAGGTGACGTTCCTGTCCGCATTTTTGGCATGAAGCTGGATATCACCGCCGAAAAGATGATGTTCGACCAGATCCGCTATCTGGCCGAGTTCGACATGCTCACGGGATTGCCCAATCGCGCGCAGTTTCAGTCCGCCTTACAGCGCTTATCGCCGCCGCAGCCAAGCGACGCGCGTCCGGCCGCTCTTCTCCTCATCGATCTCGACGGCTTCAAGGGCATCAACGACACTTTCGGTCACCAGGCCGGTGACGACTGCCTCAAGGAGGCAGCAGAGAGATTGTTGATGATATGCCAGGGAGAAGACCTTGTTGCGCGTATCGGCGGTGACGAATTCGCCGTCCTTGTCAGTGGCCAGGGCAGGGTCGATGCTGTCGCCGATCTTGCCGAAGCGATCGTCCAATGCCTTGGCTGGGCCGTCGAGAAGGACGGAATTCGGATGCATATCGGCGCGTCAGTGGGCGTTGCACTTCTTGACGCTTCAGCGCCCACGGACCTTTTCATCAAGGCCGACGGCGCTCTCTATAAAGCCAAGACGGCCGGCAAGAACAGATTTCAAGTCTATCGGCCTTCAGAAGAGGCGGGGAAGCAGGCGATGGACGCAGCCTGAGGCCGGTCGCTTGCGTCGTTGGCAAATAGGAGCTTTCCAACCACCCACACGAAAGCACAGCCAAGCCGATACCGGCTTGGCTGTGCTGCTATGTGGGGAAGTGAACCCTTCAGTGACTGCCGGCTTTCTTGCTGGCAAGCAGCATCACGTAGTCATCGGCAGCGTCCGCCAGCGCAAGCGCCACCTCGGCCGGTTCCCAGCCGTGCTGCTGCAACTGCTTTACCATTTCAAACATGGCGGCTTCGACCTCCGTTCGGCAGTTGAGAGGTTGCTGTGATCCGCCGTTTGCATGCTGAGCGCCTTGAATTTCCATTACTGTCCACCCCGGTTTCAAGCCTCGTTTGCGGCCCTGAGCATTGCATAAGTTTTTGCTTAATCAAGCTAATGCTTAATCAACAGTTAACGCAGCTGGTTGCATGATGTCATTTGACAGGATGGAGGGGCCGGTTGAGCGATATTCTGCGCTTTCGAAGCCATCTCCTAACGGTGGTCGTTGTCTCTAAATATCGAACGGTAGACACGCCTTGAGATCATCAGGCTGCGGTCGGGCCGAATGATGTATGTCTCCTCGACAATGCGGCTTCCATCGTAAAATGTGTGCGGGAAAGCCGAGCCGACGGGGGATTTCGTCAGTTTCGTGCGAGGCTGGCCGTTATAGGTGATGCTGCCGGGGATGGGTTCCAGGCCTGGGCCGGAGATGTCGCGTGCGGTGCACCCCGCAGTTATTGCGCTCGCAAGAAGAACTGCGGCAAGTGTGACTTTCATCGGAGGTGCTCCCTCATCGGCATCGCATGGTCTAGAATTAAGATTTCGCAGCGTTTTTTCTATTGGGCCGGGCACATTGCGGTTTGCCAACCGGCCATGCGTAACGAAAAAGTGTTCGCTTCCGGGACAGGCCGGCCGGATTTGTGCCGGCTTCGGTGCTGGACTCTGCAAAATGTTGCGTGGCTTGGCTTCCGCCAAAGCAAGAAAAGCCGCCGGATCGCTCCGGCGGCTTTCTTGAAAACGTTGCTCTTTCCTAGTGCAGGATCTGGCTGAGGAAGAGCTTGGTGCGCTCGTGCTGCGGATTGTCGAAGAATTCGGCGGGTGAATTCTGCTCGACGATCTGGCCCTGGTCCATGAAGATGACGCGGTTTGCGACCTGGCGGGCAAAGCCCATTTCGTGGGTCACGCAGAGCATGGTCATGCCTTCTTCGGCAAGGCCCACCATCGTATCAAGAACTTCCTTGATCATTTCCGGATCGAGCGCCGAGGTCGGCTCGTCGAACAGCATGATCTTCGGGTTCATGCAAAGCGAGCGGGCAATCGCCACGCGCTGCTGCTGGCCGCCGGAGAGCTGGCCCGGATATTTATTCGCCTGCTCCGGGATCTTGACGCGCTTGAGGAAGTGCATGGCGATCTCTTCGGCCTGCTTCTTCGGCATCTTGCGCACCCAGATCGGCGCAAGCGTGCAATTCTCAAGGATCGTCAGGTGCGGGAACAGATTGAAGTGCTGGAACACCATGCCGACTTCGCGGCGGACCTCATCGATCTTCTTCAGATCGTTGGTGAGTTCCGTGCCATCGACGATGATGTGACCCTTCTGGTGCTCTTCGAGGCGATTGATGCAGCGGATCATCGTCGACTTGCCGGAGCCGGACGGCCCGGCGATGACGATGCGCTCGCCGCGCATGACTTTCAGGTTGATGTCGCGCAGCACGTGAAAATCGCCGTACCACTTGTTCATGTTGAGGATGTCGATGGCCACATCCGTAGCGGAAATGGTCATTTTCTTGGGTTCAGCCATAGTTATTCCCTTCATTCTTATCGTTTGTGGCCGGTGTCGAGGTAGCGTTCCATGAACACGGAATAGCGCGACATGCCGAAGCAGAAAATCCAGAACACGAAACCGGCGAAGATAAGGCCGGTCATCGGCGTTACGGAGCTTGCCCAGTTGGTGTCGGCAAAGTTCAGGCGGACGATGCCGAGCAGATCGAACATGCTGATGATCGAAACGAGCGATGTGTCCTTGAACATGCCGATGAACGTATTGACGATGCCCGGGATGACGAGCTTGATCGCCTGCGGCAGAACGATGAGCCGCATCTTCTGCCAGTAGCCGAAGCCGAGGGAATCCGCACCCTCGTACTGACCTTTCGGAATGGCCTGCAGCCCGCCGCGAATGACCTCGGCCATATAGGCGGAGGCGAATATCGATACACCGATCACCGCGCGCAGCAGCTTGTCCACCGTCCAGCCTGCCGGCAGGAAGAGCGGCAGCATGACGCTCGCCATGAACAGAACGGTGATCAGCGGGATGCCGCGAATCACTTCGATGAAAATGATGCAGACCATTTTCACGACCGGCATGTTCGATCGCCGCCCGAGCGCCAGCAAGATGCCGACCGGCAGCGAGACCGCCATGCCGACGAAGGACACGACCAGCGTCACGAGCAGACCGCCCCAGAGCGGCGTCTCGACGACTTCCAGGCCAAAGCCGCCATAGAGCATGAAGAATGAAAAGATCGGCAGCACTGCAAAAAGCAGAATCGCGTTCAGGCCCTTGCGCGGCACCGACGGGATCAGCATCGGCACCAGCAGGAGGACGAAGAGGATGCCGACTATTGTCGGACGCCAGCGCTCGTCGAGAGGATAGCGGCCGAAAACGAACTGATCGAACTTCGCATTGACGAAGGCCCAGCAGGCCCCGCTCCAGCCATCGGGCTGGATGCCGCCCTGAACCGCCGTTGCGCAGAACGTGCGGTCCGGACCGGTCCAGACGGCCTGGATGAAGAGCCAGTCGACCATGTGCGGGAGGGCCCAGGCGAGCGCCGCAATGGCGAGCACCGTCAGCACGGCGTCCTTCGGTGTTGCGAGGAGGTTGCGGCGCAGCCACGCGTACGCACCGCGTTCGCCGGGCGGTGGCGGTTCAGGCGCCAGTATGGCCGTTCTGACGAAGGATGTGTTGGAAACCGACATCTTATCTCTCCACCAGTGCCATCTTGGCGTTGAACCAGTTCATGAACAGCGATGTGAGAATGCTGAGGCCGAGATAGACGGCGATCCAGATCAGCACGATTTCGATCGCCTGCCCAGTCTGGTTCAGCGTGGTTCCGCCGACAGAGACGAGGTCCGCGAAGCCTATCGCAATCGCGAGCGACGAATTCTTCGTCAGGTTCAGATACTGGCTCGTCAGCGGCGGAATGATGATGCGGAAAGCCTGCGGCACGACGACCAGGCGGGTCACGGAGGACGGATGCAGCCCGAGCGCGCTGGCGGCCTCGGACTGGCCCTTCGCCACGCCACGGATACCGGCGCGGACGATCTCGGCGATGAAGGCTGCCGTGTAGAAGGATAGCGCCAAATACAACGACATGAATTCCGGGCCGACCACCGAACCGCCCGTGAGGTTGAATTTGCCGGCGACCGGAACATCGAAGGTGACCGGCATGCCGGTCACTAGGAAGGCGAGGACGGGCAGGCCGAGGATCAATGCGATCGATGCCAGGATGGTATGGAACGGTTGGCCCGTCGCTGCCTGGCGCTTATGCGCCCAACGGGTGGTGGTGAGGGCGGCGATGACGCCAACGATCAAGGCGATCAGAACCACCCACATGCCCGGTTCGAAAATCGGCTTCGGGAAGGCGAGGCCGCGATTGTTCAGGAACATGCTGAACGGCAAATGGACGGATTCGCGCGGCTGCGGCAGCACGGCGAGAACGCCGGAATACCAGAAGAAGATGACGAGCAGCGGCGGAATATTGCGAAACACCTCAACATAGACCGTGCACAGCTTGGCGATGAGCCAGTTGTGCGACAGGCGCCCGATACCGACGATGAAGCCGATGATGGTGGCGGTGATGATGCCCGTTACGGCAACCAATATGGTGTTCAGGATGCCCACGACCAGTGCGCGGGCGTAAGTCGAATCGCTGGAGTAGGAAATAAGCGATTGTCCGACCTCGAAGCCCGCACGTCCCCTGAGGAAGGCGAAGCCGGAGGCCGTATTGCTGCGTGCGAGATTCGCGATCGTGTTATCGACGATCCACCAGATCCCTCCGACGAGGACGAGAACGGTCAGAACCTGGAAAAAGATCCCCCTGATTCTGGGATCGTAGAGGGCCGACCGTAGAGTCGATCCGGTCTTAGGCAAAGGTGTCGAATGCAAGGCCTCTTGCGTCATGCCGAGCCATTTCCCCTATATGCCCTTTTCGGGCTTTTTTCTTGGATCAGGGAAAGGCGGTTACCCGCCTTTCCGGTTCTTGTATCGAGCCAGATGTCAGCGAACCGGCGGAGCGTACTGGATGCCGCCCTTGTTCCAGAGCGCGTTCAGGCCGCGTGCAATCTTGAGCGGGCTGCCCTGACCGATGTTGCGTTCGAAGACTTCGCTGTAGTTACCGATACCCTTGATGACGTTGTAGGCCCAGTCGTTGGTCAGGCCGAGGTCGGTGCCGATCTTGGTGTCGGCTTCGGTGCCCAGGAAGCGCTTGATGTCCGGGTTCGGCGAGTTCTTCATCTCATCGACGTTCGCCTGGGTGATGCCGAATTCTTCAGCGTTGACCAGCGCGAAGGCCGTCCAGGAAACAATATCGAACCACTGGTCGTCGCCCTGACGAACGGCGGGGCCGAGCGGCTCCTTGGAGATGATTTCCGGAAGGATCACGTGCTCGTCAGGATTCTTCAGTGTCAGACGCACCGAGTAGAGCTGCGACTGGTCGGTCGTATAGACGTCGCAGCGGCCGGCTTCGTATGCCGCGCCGACTTCTTCCAGCTTTTCGAAAACGACCGGATTGTACTGAAGGTTGTTGGCCTTGAAGTAGTCGGCGAGGTTGAGCTCGGTGGTCGTGCCGGCCTGGACACAGACGGCAGCGCCGGAAAGCTCGAGTGCCGATTTCACGTTGAGGCTCTTGCGAACCATGAAGCCCTGACCGTCGTAATAGGTGACCGGGCGGAAGTTGAAGCCGAGAGCGGTATCGCGGTTGATCGTCCAGGTCGTGTTGCGCGAGAGGAGGTCAACTTCGCCGGACTGCAGGGCCGGGAAACGGTCTTTCGCGGAAAGTGGCGTGTACTTGACCTTGGTCGGGTCGCCGAAGACGGCTGAAGCAACGGCCTTGCAGAAATCAACGTCGAAACCGGCCCAGTTGCCGGACGCATCAGGCTGCGCAAAGCCCGGAAGCCCCGAGTTGACGCCGCACTGGATGAAACCCTTTGCCTTCACGTCCCCAAGAGTGGTCGCCGAGGCAGCCGAGGCGCCAAGGGCGAAAACTGCTGCGCCGACGGCGGCGGACAGGAGCTTAATGTTCATTTTTTCCCAACCTTTTATCTGTTGTCTTATGTTTTTGTTGAAGAGACAGCCGAAGCAGGCCATGCGTCCCCCAATTCTCGACACCCTCCCGGCGCGAGTGTTTCTATCACAGTCGCAAATGTCACCCCGGTCAAGTGTCGCGGCATATAATTGGGGCAGAAATTAGCATTTTGACCGAATGCGCCGCTGCAATAGGCACCAGGGCAAGAAATGGGCAGGACTCTGCGGAAAAATATCTCGAAAATTCACTGATATATCTCGTGGCGTGAGGGCACACAATAGTTCCTCGCATGGCTTCGTGCGGGGGGTTGACCGGCTTGCGGGGCGGGTCCAAAAGTTGGGCTTTGCATCCTCCGCCAGAAGGCTATTCGAGATTATGAAAGATAAAGACAGCTTGCTGCAGAATGCCGGAATCAATACCCGCCTCACGCATGTCGGTAACGATCCTTTGGACTACCACGGCTTCGTCAATCCTCCGGTCGTCCACGCCTCAACAGTACTGTTTCCGAACGCCAAGACGATGGAGAAACGGTCCCAGAAATACACCTACGGCACGCGTGGGACACCGACGACGGACGCGCTGTGCGAAGCGATCAATGAGCTTGAGGGAGCAGCAGGGACAATCCTGGTGCCGTCGGGTCTTGCAGCTGTCACGGTGCCGTTGCTGGGATTCCTCGCCTCCGGCGATCATGCCCTGATCGTCGATTCGGTCTATCAGCCGACTCGGCATTTCTGCGACACGATGCTGACACGCCTCGGCGTTGAGGTGGAATATTACGACCCGGCCATCGGCGTCGGAATCGAGCAGTTGTTCAAACCAAACACGAAGCTGGTGCACCTGGAGGCGCCGGGTTCCAACACGTTCGAAATGCAGGACGTTCCGGCCATTGCGGCGATCGCCCACAAGCATGGTGCGATCGTTGCCCTGGACAACACCTGGGCGACGCCGGTCTACTTCCGGCCGCTCGACTTCGGCGTCGATATTTCCATGCACGCCGCGACCAAATATCCGTCCGGGCATTCCGACATTCTGATGGGCACGGTTTCGGCCAATGCCAAGCACTGGGAGCAGCTCAAGGAGGCGAACGGCGCGCTCGGCATTTGCGGTGCGCCTGATGACGCTTATCAGATCCTCCGCGGGCTTCGCACGATGGGCATCCGCCTCGAGCGCCACTATGAAAGCGCACTTGATATCGCAAAGTGGCTTGAGGGCAGGGAAGACGTCGCCAAAGTGCTGCATCCGGCGCTGCCAAGCTTCCCCTCGCACGAGCTTTGGAAGCGCGATTTCAAAGGCGCAAGCGGCATCTTCTCGTTCGTGCTTGCCGCAGAAAGCCCAGAGAAATTCAAGCCGAAGGCGCACGCCTTCCTCGATGCGCTGCGGATCTTCGGCCTGGGATATTCCTGGGGCGGTTTCGAGAGCCTGGCGGTGCACGTCAACCTCAACGACCGCCGCATCTGCAAGGCGCCGACGGAAGGACCTGTCATCCGGCTTCAGATCGGCCTGGAAGACGTGGCCGACATCAAGGCCGACATCGAACGCGGCTTTGCGGCGGCGAATGAGGTCTGATCAGCCGATCGGACGGTAGCCGTAGATCCAGTCGAGATCCGCCGCGAGACTTTGCGGCGGTTTCAGCGCAAGCACGAGATCACGGCCGAGGCGGATCGGTCCGCTTGCGTGGTAGGCAAAGCGGTTGAAGGCGCCGCGCTTGCGGACTTGAGCAATCCGTGGCGCCCGCTGCCGTTCGAACCGTGCCAGAGCTTCGGCGGGCTCATGGGCGCCGAGCAGGGCTGCGAGCTCATAGGCGTCTTCGATCGCCATAGCTGCACCCTGCGCCGCAAACGGCATCATGGCGTGAGCGGCATCGCCGATGAGGACGGTATCTTTTCCGTTCTGCCAATGGCCCGTTGTCGTCTCGTAAAGCGGCCAGAAGGTCATTTGAACGTCCCCGAGCAGAGACTTGATATCGGGATGCCATCCCGAAAGCCGCGTGCGGAGCTGTTTCGACTGCTGGTCCGTCGGCTCGTTTCGCCAGTCCTGTGGTGCGGCGTTGCCGGCCGTGATGGCGACGAGGTTGAAATTGGCCGTCTCCTTCAGCGGATAGCATACAAGGTGAGCCGAAGGACTAAGGAATGCCGAGACACTCGAACGATCGAGGAAAGCCGGCGCGGAACTGCCGGCGATCGTGAAGCGATAGGCGACGTGGCCGGAAAAACGGGGCAAGGGGCTTGCCTCGATTGCCCGCCGCAGCTTCGACCAGACGCCGTCGGCGCCGACGATAACCTCCGGCTTGCGGCCGGTCTGCGGGATTGCTCCGGGCTCGATTCCGCTCCCGAGATGAAGGGTGCAGAGGGGATTTGCCGCGACGGCTGCGATCAGCACTTTTTGCAGCGTCGCGCGGTGCAGGACGCCATAGGGCGCACCCCAGCGGCTGCGGGCGAAATCGCCTGCGGGAACGGAAGCTAGCGGGCGAAGCGTGTGCCCGGAGACAAGACGGATGGATTCCGGCTCGAGCCAGACTTTTTCGATATCCGCCAGCACGCCGAGCTCGCCAAGGATGCGCGAGGCGTTCGGCGAGATCTGCAGGCCGGCGCCCGCCTCGGCAAGTACATCGGCCTGCTCGAAAATATCGGAGCTGATGCCGCGTCTGGCGAGCGCCAGAGCAGCGGCAAGGCCCGCAATTCCGGCGCCGATGATGGCGGCATGTCTGACCGGCATACTTGGTCCGATCCGGATGAGCGGAATTAGGCTGCCTTGACGTGGAAGACGCAGCCGGGAGGGTTCGTCTGGGACGGCTTCAGCGCGCTATTGAAGCGGTAGAGCGTCGAGCAATAGGAGCAAACCTTCTCGTTGTCGTCGCCCATGTCGATGAAGATATGCGGATGGTCGAACGGCGCCGATGCACCGGTGCACATGAATTCCTTCACGCCGACTTCGATCACGCCGTGTCCGCCGTCGTTCTGGAAGTGGGGAATGCTGTGGCCGGCCATGTCTGTCTCCGAAGCTTTGAAATGTGCCCGGACCTTATAATCCCTTGCCGCAAATGTGTAGAGCCAAAGCGCTGCACGCCGCATGGTTTTTTGGCGCGGCGAGGGTTCACCTCCGCCCTTTGATAAAATATGGTCCGGCCAAAAAGGACGGCCCTTATGAATTTGAATACGCCTGTATTTTCCAGCTTTACCCGTGACGGCCTGAAACTCGCCTTCTTCGACGAAGGCGATCCGAGCGGCCCGCCGGTGCTGCTCATTCACGGTTTCGCCTCGAACGCCAACGTCAACTGGGTGCATCCCGGCTGGCTGAAGACACTGGGCGATGCGGGCTACCGGGTGATCGCGATCGACAACCGCGGCCATGGCGCGAGCGACAAACCTCACGATTCAGAAGCGTACCGGCCGTGGATCATGGCGGAAGATGCCGTGGGGCTGCTCGATCATCTCGGCATTCCGGAAGCCAATGTCATGGGCTATTCGATGGGCGCGCGGATATCCGTCTTCGCGGCGCTCGCCCATCCGGATCGCGTCCGCTCGCTCGTGCTTGGCGGCCTCGGCAACGGGATGACGGACGGCGTGGGCGACTGGGACCCGATTGCGGATGCGCTGCTCGCACCCTCGCTCGACGACGTCACGCATGCCCGCGGGCGCATGTTCCGCGCGTTTGCCGATCAGACGAAGAGCGACCGGGTGGCACTGGCATCCTGCATCCAGGGATCGCGCGACCTCGTGTCGCGTGCCGACATGGGCAAGATCGAGGCGCCGACCTTGATCGGCGTTGGAACCAAGGACGATATTGCCGGTGCTCCAGAGAAACTGGCAGCGCTTATGCCGCATGCCCGGGCGCTCGACATTCCCGGCCGCGATCATATGCTTGCGGTCGGTGATAAAGTGTTCAAGAAGGCCGTTCTGGAGTTCTACGAGGAGGTCGCCGGGCGGTGACAATCTGCCTCGAATGGTCGCGGTCACCGAAAAAACATCCTAAAAACGCATGGTTCCCGCACCCATTTATGTTAGAGGCGTTTTACCCTATATAATGTCATTCCGACGGAAACGAGGAGACCTGGAATGGTCGCGAAGACAGACGCTCGTCCTTTTGAAGCAGCGAGCCCGCTGAAGGTCATGGATCCGATCTGGGACAGCCTGCGCGAGGAAGCGCGCGTGGCTGCGGAGAAGGATCCGGTGCTGGCGGCTTTCCTCTATTCGACGGTGATCAATCACCGTTCGCTGGAAGAATGCGTCATCCATCGCATCTGCGAACGCCTCGACCATCCCGACATGCAGGCCACGCTGCTGCGGCAAGTCTTCGACCACATGCTGGAAGACTGGCCGGAATGGAGCGACATTCTGCGCGTCGATATCCAGGCCGTTTACGACCGTGATCCGGCGTGCCTCCGCTTCATGGAAGCCGTTCTGTATTTCAAGGGGTTCCATGCACTGCAGACGCATCGCCTGGCGCACTGGCTGCTCAATCAGGGGCGCCGCGACCTCGCGCTCTATCTGCAGAGCCGGTCGTCCAGCGTCTTCCAGACGGACATCAATCCCGCCGCGCGTATCGGCAGGGGCATCTTCCTGGATCATGCCACCGGCCTCGTCGTTGGCGAAACGGCGGTAATCGGCGACAACGTCTCGATCCTGCATGGGGTCACGCTCGGCGGCACGGGCAAGGAGGGCGCGGACCGTCACCCGAAGATCGGCAGCGGCGTCCTCATCGGCGCGGGTGCGAAGATTCTCGGCAATATCCAGATCGGCTATTGCTCGCGCGTGGCCGCCGGCTCGGTCGTGCTGCAGCCCGTTCCGCCAAAGACGACAGTTGCAGGCGTGCCGGCGAAGGTCGTCGGAGAAGCCGGGTGTTCGGAGCCGTCGCGGATCATGGATCAGGTGATCGGCGCCGATATCTGAACGCAGAAAAGCCTGCGGATCTGATGGGGAAGCAAGCGCGCAAGTGCCGCCGCAGCCTTTACAGCGTTGCTTTTCCTGTGCGAGAAGCGGCCAACCAAACCCGCTAGGAGATCAAGTGTGAAGCCTGAAGAACTCAAGAAGCTCGACGCCTATTTCAAACGCACGCTCAACCCGCAGATGGTCGTGAAGGCGCGTCCGCGGAAGGACGATTCCGCGGAAGTTTATCTCGGCGAAGAGTTCCTGGGTGTCGTCTATCTCGACGACGAAGATGGCGATCGCTCCTATAACTTCTCGATGGCGATCCTCGACGTCGACCTCTGATGATCAAATGTCGCGAGCCGCATTCTTGCGGCTTGCCTGCCTGACCGAGCCATCCCATCCGTTGGCATGCTGTGCCAGCCGCAGCAACAATCTCACAGCCCAAGCTGGATGAGTTCGTCCTCCGCCCCATTTTAGCTTCTGCGAATGCGACCAGGCTAAATTGGAGGATAGGACATGGGTATTTTCGATAAGATCAAGAATGCGATTTTCGGCGAGGCGCAAGCTGCGCCGGTGAAGGAGGCAGGGGCAGCACCAAAAGCGCAGCCCACGCCAACCCCGGCCTCACCCTCTGCTGCGCCATCCACAGCATCCTCAACAGCGTCGCCGGCTCCTGCGGCTTCGGCGGCCCCCATCGATATTGCTCCTATTCTCGACGCTGCGGTCA
>NZ_JBNDHS010000089.1:0-24776 GCF_056755095.1 Rhizobium sp. SVR5-9E
TCCTTGAAGTCCTTGATGCCGAGTTCAGCGCCCTTGGCGTTGGTCGCGAGCGTGTACTTCGCGCCGACCAAGTTCGGGCCGTAGGATTCGACCGATTTGTCGTCGAGGAAGGGACGGACGTCCTTTTCCTGGGTCGGCATCCAGTTGCCGAGGAAGATGTCGATGTCCTTGTTCTTCAACGACTGGTAGGTAACCGGTACCGACAGAACGGTGACCTTTGGCTCATAGCCGAGGCCCTTCAGGACGACGGAGGCGGTTGCAGTGGTTGCCGTGATGTCCGTCCAGCCGACGTCCGAAAAACGGACGGTGGAGCAGCTTTCAGGATCGGCGGCGAATGCGGCTGTCGCGACGGAGAGGGCAGCGACGGCGGTAGCGGTAATGAGTTTGAATGCGTTTGTTGTTTTCATTTTAGACTCCCAGTCCTACGTTCCCAAGCCAAGCACCAATAGCCGACATTTACAAGCGATCTCAGCGCGTTTGCGGCGGATTGGGCACCCCGAATGCGACGTGCCGCAATTTTTCGTGAGAATGCCTGTCCTCTACGCTCTCCTGAAATTTCCGTCTCCGGATTTTCTGTGATTATCGGTTCTGCCGTCTTTCCTTTGGCGATTCGAGCACTCAAGAAGCAAGGCTCGGAGAAAACGATGGCAAAACTCTATTTCAACTACTCGACCATGAACGCCGGCAAGTCGACGATGCTGCTGCAGGCCTCCTATAATTATCAGGAACGCGGCATGCGTACCGTTCTGCTGATCGCCGCCTTCGACGAGCGTACCGGTAAGGGCATCATCGGCTCGCGTATCGGCCTGGAAGCGAGCGCCATTCCTTTCGAAGGACATACCGATCTCTTCGCCCTCATCAAGCGACTGAGCAGCGAAGGCGAGCCGATCGCCTGCATCTTCGTCGACGAAGCGAATTTCATGACGCGCGAGCATGTCTGGCAACTCGCCCGCGTGGTCGATCGGCTGAATATCCCGGTGATGGTCTACGGGCTTCGAACAGACTTCCAAGGCAAGCTGTTTCCGGCTTCCGAAGAACTGCTTGCGATCTCGGACGAGATGCGCGAGGTGCGCACCATCTGCCATTGCGGCCGTAAAGCGACGATGGTCGTGCGGCTCGACGCCGAGGGAAAAGTTGTTCGGGAAGGCGCGCAGATCGACGTCGGCGGCAATGAGAAATACGTATCGCTCTGCCGCCGGCATTGGGATGACGAAATGAACGGCGAATGGCTTGCCGAGGCCGTTTGAGTTCGGCGGGCGAGCCGCTAGACTGACAGCGGAGATTCTCTGGAGAGATTGGTGCGCAAAGCATCCTCGTTCGACAATCAACTTGAAGCAGCCGATGCGCTTGCCTCGGCGCTGCACGCTGACGCGGCCGCATGCGCAGCCTTCGTCGAAGACTTCGCGCGCAACGGAGCGCCATCGGGCGAAGAGGCGTTTCCCGAGCAGCAGAGCCGGTTTCAGGCTTTTGCCGCAACTCAGGCGAAGTTCGACGCAGGGCTCGGCGAAATCGTGGCTGGCCTCGACCGGATGGCCGCCGATGTCTTCGCGGACCTCGACAGCTTTCGCGGCCTGACCTCGCGCGAGAGGCTGATGGGCCGGTTTTCCCGGCAACGCATGTGGCGCCTGCACAGTCAGCGTGTGCGCGAAGCGCCTGTCATCGAACGGCTTCTCGATCTGCTGTCTAAATCCAATGCCGCGTCCGGATTGGCCCGCAGCCACCGTGAATTTGCCGTTACCTGCCAGAAGGCAACGGAGGACGCCCTTACCAGTATAGTCGAGCAGCGCCGGCGTCTTGTCGACGAGATCGATGTCGCGCGGTTGCGCATGAAGGACCTGAACGCGAAGGCGCTGACGACGCAGGGACGCATCGGCGTTTACGGCGGCAGGGCCGAATGGGAGCGGATGGAGGAGGAGCGGCACTCGCTCAAAGCAGAGGCTGACAGGATCTCTGAAGAAGAGCGGAAAATGCGCGACGAGAGCCAGCGCCGCCAGCGTTTCATTACGATGTTCCAGGCCTTTGCTGACACATTGAACAGCCAGATCGGCCTTTGCAATGCATTGGTCCGCAAGCTGTCGATCGATACTGAAGAGCGGCTGATCGTCTACCGCGCGCAAGTCGACACGAATGTTCCCGGATCGAAAGCTAAAATAACGCAAGAGCTGTTTCCGCATATCGCCGGGCCGATTGCTCTGTTCGAAAAAGGCATGCTCGTTCCCGAGGATATCGGACTGCGCAAGTCGGCGGCGGATGCGGCATTCAGCAAGAAGTTTGCGGCCTTTGCCGAAAGTGACGATTCGGCCCAGGCGCCGATTATCGATCTGACCCGGAAGTCCTCTTGGCCAAGATTGCGTTTCCTGCGTCCCTGGTGACTGCAGAGGAAATCTTGTTCCATGAACTTATGCAGCAGCGAGGCCATTGGACGTGGCGGGTCGAACATGATCCGATCTCGCCGGCGACGTGGTGGCCCTAAAAATTTCTCCTTCATGTTGTGCTCGAACGGGCAAACACATATGTGAATGCAGGACTTTCTGACGTTCGCCAGATTTTTGGGAGAGGGGCATGCTCGATCGGATCGCCGGTTTCTTCAGGCTTATCGGCCGCACGATCGCCCGCTGGTTCAGCCTTCTTGCCGCTTGGGCGTTCTGGCCTTTTCTTGCGGCGCACGGCTGGTACCAGCGTCGGACATGGATGATCCGGATCCCCATCATCGCGCTCGTGGCGCTGCTGGTCGCCCTTTACGGCTATTTCATCTGGCAGACCCAGGTTTGGACGAATTTCGATCCGTCCTTCGTCAATCAATACCGTCTTTCCGAGCGGAAGGTTCCGGCCGGACAGGAACTGCCGGTTGCCGACGGCGCGCCTGCGACCGGAGCTAAAACCTGCCAGCGCTCCGCTATCGTCGATGTCACGGCCGATCTTACCGACTTTAACGTCAATCAGAATGCATGGATTTCTTCCATGCTGCTCTACCGGCTTGGCTTTTTCGGCGTCGACTGGGATCACACGCCGTTTCTCGACAACAAGGCGTCTTTCCAGCGTGGCGTGAATCAGGCCGTGCGCCGGACGTCGGCCGAACTCGTCGATGCGCTGGGCCGCGTGCGGGGCACCTCCGGTATCAACAACGATCTGCAGAGCGCCCGCGGCAACCTGCAGTTCGACGAATACAGCTGGTATTTTGGTTTCAATCCGTTCGGACCGAAGACGCCGACTCCGAGCTATTACCGCTCGGCCGTCCAGAGCCTGCGGAAATTCAATACCGATCTTGCCAGCTGCAATGCAGTTTTCGACGGCCGCGCGGACAACCTCATCCAATTCATCGACCGCATTGCCAACGATATCGGCGGGACGTCCGACCTCCTCGCGGAGCGCTCGGAGAACCATAATCGCGGCTGGTTCGATACGCGTGCCGATGATCGCTTCTGGTTCGCCTACGGGCAGCTCTATGCCTATTACGCTATCCTTTCGGCGGCGCAGGCGGATTTTTCGCAAGTCGTGGCGGAACGCAATCTCGGCGCGATCTGGGCCGCCACGATGAAGCAGTTCCAGGCGGCGTTGCGCATTCAGCCGGCGATCATTTCCAATGGCAGAGAGGACGGCTGGATCATGCCGAGCCATTTGGCGACAATGGGCTTTTATATCCTGCGGGTGCGGTCGAACCTCGTGGAAATCCGTTCGGTTCTCGATCGCTGACAATGCGGATGGAGGTGCTTCTGGGCATTCGCAGGTGACGCCTGCGTCTCCCGCTGCTTGCGCCTTCTCAGTCGATGAGCTTCGACCGGATGGCCTTTGCGACCAGTTGGGTGCGGTTCACGCAATCAAGCTTCTTGATGGCATTCGTCATGTAGGCGTTTACGGTATGGTCAGAGAGCGCGAGGATCTGGCCGATTTCAACCGACGTCTTCCCCTGGGCGGTCCAGCGAACAACTTCGAGTTCGCGTGTCGAAAGGGCGACGTGAGCGTAATCTTCGTTGCGCTTGACGACGTTGTAGGCATCGAGCGCGTGGAGTGCGATCATCGCCAGTTCATTGATCTCGCTCTGGCTGAACGATGTCCGCTCGCCGGACAGCCAGAAGACCAGCCGCTTGCCATCTGCCGCATTCAACGGGAACATGATGCCCGCAGTCATTTTGTGCCGGAGCATCAGGGCGCGCAGTTCGGGCGGAAACGACTGAGTGACTACGGGATCAGAGAGATGCC
Source organism: Rhizobium sp. SVR5-9E (assembly GCF_056755095.1). Taxonomy (NCBI): domain Bacteria; kingdom Pseudomonadati; phylum Pseudomonadota; class Alphaproteobacteria; order Hyphomicrobiales; family Rhizobiaceae; genus Rhizobium; species Rhizobium sp. SVR5-9E. The sequence goes on from NZ_JBNDHS010000089.1 coordinate 4,201, forward strand.
AAACCTGCGGGACGGCGGATTCCCGCACCTTCGCCGCAAAAGAGCAGGCGCGCAGCATGTGACCATGATCGAAGTCTCTAAGGTACGCGCCCGGTAAAGATGTTTCTATAATCAGCGGTTTTAAAAAAAGGTCCTCGGCCGAGGGAGAATTCATCAGTGTGCAGTGCGAAAAACCGAATGCGCCGGCAATCCTGTGCAAGGCTTGGTTAAAAAGCGCACGCGTTCGCACAGCGGCCAATTCCGCTGATAAAACCGACTGCCTTTCAGAGGTAGTCATGTAAGACATAATGCGCCCTGCCTTGCCTTCATGTTACCGCTATCAAATACGTTAATTGCTATACATACTAGCCTGAATTGATCTAATAAGCTCTGATTAATTCGAAGTGTTAAGAATTAATCACAGTATTACACGTATAGGTTGTTTTTAAGATTATACAGGTAGCAGCCCTGCGGATTTTACTTCTTCCATGACCGCATAAGTATGCGTTTCCCGGACGCCGGGGAGCGGCAGAATCACTTCCGAAAGAAACTGGCGGTAGGCCTCCATGCCCGCGACGCGTGCCTTGACGAGATAATCGAAGCCGCCGGCGACCATATGGCACTCCATGACATCGTCCGAGCGTTTCACGGCGGCTGCGAAGGCGTCGAAGACATCGGGCGTCGTGCGGTCCAATTTCACCTGAACGAAGACCAGAAGGGTGCGGCCGAGTTTTTCCGGCGACAGGACGGCCATGTAGCCGGTAATATAGCCGTCACGGGTGAGACGCTTGACGCGTTCGGCCGTCGCGGTAGGCGAGAGGCTTACGCGATCGGCAAGTTCGGTGTTCGAAAGGCGGCCTTCCTTCTGCAGAGCGCGAAGAATCTTGCGGTCGAGGCGATCGAGTTCTTTCATTTTTCACCGCCTTTCGACTGGTCGGTAGCTGAATAAAATTTGCTGACCCATCTATTTAGTGAAAAACCCTGCGAATGAACAGCTATGTTGCGGATATCACGGAGAACCCCTCATGAATTTGCAGATTGCCACGGAGAATTCCCTGTTCAACGCTCCATTTGCCGGTGACGATGACCGCTTTCTGCACGCCTTCAGCGAAAGGCTGCAGTTCAGCGCCGCCGAAGACAAGGCGATCGACAAGCGCGCCAGCGACATGATCAAGGCGATCCGCAACAATGCCGGCTCGATGGGCGGCGTCGAGGATTTCCTCCGCGAATACGGCCTTTCGACGCGCGAGGGTCTGGCACTCATGGTTCTCGCCGAAGCGCTGCTGCGGGTTCCCGATGCACTGACGCAAGACAAGCTGATCGAGGACAAGCTGAAGGAAGGCGGCTGGAGCGAACACGAGGGCAAGGCCGACAGCTGGTTCGTTTCGGCCTCCGCCTGGGCGCTGGGCGTTTCCGCCCGTATCCTGCGCCCCGGCGATACACCGGAAGGGGTCGTGCGCGGTCTCGTCAAGCGCCTCGGCCTGCCCACGGTTCGCAATGCGACGAAGCAGGCGATGCGTTTCCTCGGTCATCATTTCGTACTGGGCGAGACGATCAAAGACGCGCTAAACCGCGCTGCAAAGAGCGAGGAGAAGGGCTATCGCCATTCCTTCGACATGCTGGGCGAGGGCGCGCGCACGGCGGAAGATGCCAAGCGATATTGGCAATCCTATGCGAAGGCCATCGAGGCGATCGGTACCTGGATGGCGAAGAACGCCAAGTCCAAGGAACTGCCGGACCGCATGGGCATCTCCGTCAAGCTCTCGGCGCTGCACCCGCGCTATCTTGCGACGCACCGCGATCGCGTGATGAAGGAGCTGGTGCCGGATCTTCTGAAGCTCGCGCAGATGGCCAAGGCGCATCAGTTGAATTTCACCGTCGACGCAGAGGAGGCCGACCGCCTGGAGCTTTCGCTCGACGTGATCGCTGCCGTATTCAGCGATCCCTCGCTCGACGGCTGGGATGGTTTCGGCCTCGCGATCCAGGCTTATCAGAAGCGCGCCACGGCGGTGATCGACTATATCGATGCGCTCTGCGCCAAGCTTGGCCGCCGCATGATGGTTCGTCTCGTCAAGGGCGCCTATTGGGATACGGAAATCAAGCGCGCGCAGGAACGCGGCCTCGAAGACTATCCTGTATGGACGCGCAAGCAGGCGACGGACCTTTCCTATCTCGCCTGCGCCAAGCAGATGCTCGACAAGCGCGCCCGCATCTTCCCGCAATTCGCAACGCATAACGCGCTCACCGTTTCGACCATCCTGGAGCTCGCCGGCGAGGACCGCACCGGATTCGAATTCCAGCGCCTGCACGGCATGGGCGAGACGCTTTACAATCATCTTCTGGACAGCAACGACCGCATCGCCTGCCGCATTTATGCGCCGGTCGGCGGCTATCGCGATCTGCTTGCCTATCTCGTCCGCCGTCTTCTGGAAAACGGCGCAAACTCTTCCTTTGTGGCCATGGCCGGCGACAAGAATACGCCGATCCAGGCGCTGCTCGAGCGTCCGGCCGCGAAGCTGCAGCTTGAGACCGGCGCCAGCACGCGCAACAGCAAGATCCCGATGCCGCTCGGCATATATGGCAAGCGGAAGAACAGCTCAGGCCTGGAGTTCGGCCATCGCGAGACTTTGGAGAAGCTGATGAGCAATCTTGGCAAGGAAGCCGCTGCGATCTCGGCAGCGCCGCTCATCCCCGGCGTGTCCCCGGCAGGGACGGAGACGCCGGTGATCTCGCCGTCCGATCATTCGCAAAAGGTCGGCTCGGTGCGGAATGCGACGGCGGCCGATGTGGACAAGGCCTTTGCCGTTGCCGCCAAGGCGTTCAAGAGCTGGTCGCGCACGCCGGTCGAAGCTCGCGCCGCGGCACTGGAGCGGATGGCGGACCTTTTGGAACAAAACCGCGATCGGCTGCTGACGCTGCTTGCCGCCGAAGCCGGCAAGACGCTCGATGACGGCGTCGCCGAAGTCCGTGAGGCGGTCGACTTCTGCCGCTATTATGCGGCCGAGGCCCGCCGCCAGTTCGGCGCGGTCGCGAAAATGCCGGGACCGACCGGCGAGGACAATCGCTATCTTTGGCGGGGCCGTGGCGTCTTCGCCTGCATCTCGCCGTGGAACTTCCCGCTTGCCATCTTCCTCGGCCAGGTCTCGGCGGCGCTCGTTGCCGGCAATACTGTCATCGCCAAGCCTGCGCCGCAGACGCCGCTGATCGCCTATGAGGCGGTCAAGCTCTTTCACCAGGCGGGCATCCCGCAGGATGCGCTTCTGTTCGTTCCGGGCGGCCCGGAGGTCGGCTCCGCGATCACCGCGCATCCGGCGCTCGGCGGCGTAGCCTTCACCGGCTCGACCAAGACGGCCTGGGCAATCAACCGGGCGCTTGCTGCCAAGGACGGGCCGATCGTACCGCTGATCGCGGAAACAGGCGGGCTCAACGCTATGATCGTCGATGCGACCGCGCTTTCGGAGCAGGTGGCCGACGACGTCATCCTCTCCGCCTTCCGCTCGGCCGGCCAGCGCTGCTCGGCGCTGCGCCTGCTTTTCCTGCAGGAGGACGTCGCCGAGAACATGACGCAGATGATCGAGGGTGCGGCCCGCGAGCTGGCGCTCGGTGATCCGAGCCTCGAGACGACCGATGTTGGCCCGATCATCGATGACAAGCAGAAGGCGATGCTCGAAGCGCATATCGAGGATATGAAAAAGACGCAGAAAGTGCGTTACGCAGGCAAGGCGCCTGCGGGCGGCACGTTCTTTGCGCCGCATATCGTCGAGCTCGACAAGTCTTCGGCGCTGACAAAGGAGGTTTTCGGTCCCGTTCTGCATATCGTCAGGTGGAAGGCGAAGGATTTGCCGAAGGTGCTGGAGGACATCCAGGCATCCGGCTACGGCCTGACGCTCGGCGTCCACAGCCGCATCGAGGCAACGATCCGAACCGTCACCGACGCGCTCGATACCGGCAACGTCTATGTCAACCGCAACATGATCGGCGCGGTTGTCGGGACCCAACCGTTCGGCGGCTCCGGTCTTTCCGGCACCGGCTTCAAGGCAGGCGGTCCTGCCTACCTGCAGCGCTTTGCGCAGGAGCAGGTGATCTCCGTGAACACGGCGGCAGCAGGCGGCAACGCCAGCCTGATCGCCATGGGCGACGGCTGAAGCTGAGGCGAAGACACTCCCCTGGGAGGGGAGTGTCTCCTCTGGCTTTTCATTCCGCTCTTCGACGTATTCTTGCTAATCGCGCGTGCCTCCCTGCTGCGGCAAGCGCTACGAGCACTGTCTTTCCGGAATTTTCCTGTGCTTCAACGCTGCTAGCCGCTTTTGGCCCAGCGTTGGCCTCTTGTTTCCGCTCTGCGGATAAGGTCATGCTCCGGCAGAGATAAAAGCCCTGGGGGATACCGGCGTGGCCATGAAATCCGACATCGAAATCGCTCGTGCGGCGAAGAAGAAACCGATTTTCGAGATCGGCGCGGCGCTCGGCATTCCGGCGGAGCATCTCGCCCCTTATGGTCACGACAAGGCCAAGGTCAGCGCGCAATTCATCGCGGCGCAGGCGCAGAAGGATGATGGCAAGCTGATCCTTGTGACTGCCATCAACCCGACGCCGGCAGGCGAGGGGAAGACGACGACCACGGTCGGCCTCGGCGACGGTCTCAATCGCATCGGCAAGAAAGCCATCGTCTGCATCCGCGAAGCGTCGCTCGGGCCGTGCTTCGGCGTGAAGGGTGGCGCGGCTGGCGGCGGCTATGCGCAGGTCATCCCGATGGAAGATATCAACCTCCATTTCACCGGTGACTTTCATGCGATCACGTCGGCGCACAACCTGCTCGCCGCGTTGATCGACAATCATGTCTACTGGGGCAACGAGCAGGACATCGACCTTCGCCGCGTCACCTGGCGGCGGGTGATGGACATGAACGACCGGGCGCTGCGCGAAATCGTCTCTTCGCTCGGCGGCGTTGCCAACGGTTTCCCGCGGCAGAACGGTTTTGACATCACCGTCGCATCCGAGGTGATGGCCATCCTCTGCCTCGCTACCGATCTCGAGGATCTCGAAAGGCGTCTTGGTAACATCATCGTCGCCTACCGGCGCGACAAGACGCCGGTCTATGCGCGCGATCTGAAGGCGGATGGCGCCATGGCGGTGCTTTTGAAAGACGCAATGCAGCCGAACCTCGTCCAGACGCTGGAGAACAATCCGGCCTTCGTTCACGGCGGACCGTTCGCGAACATCGCCCATGGCTGCAACTCAGTGATTGCGACGAAAACGGCGTTGAAGCTGGGGGATTATGTCGTGACCGAGGCGGGTTTCGGAGCCGATCTCGGTGCGGAGAAATTCTTCGACATCAAGTGCCGCAAGGCGGGATTGAAGCCCGACGCCGCGGTGATCGTTGCCACTGTGCGCGCGCTGAAGATGAACGGCGGCGTCAAGAAGGAGGACCTCGCGACGGAAAACGTCGCCGCACTGGTGAAGGGCTGTTCGAACCTCGGGCGGCATCTCGCGAATGTGCGGAAATTCGGTGTTCCCGTGGTGGTCGCGATCAACCATTTCGTTTCGGACACGGAGAAGGAAATCGCCGCCGTCAAGGAATATGTCTCGCGCCACGGCGCTGAAGCGATCCTCTGCCGCCATTGGGCGGAAGGCTCGGCCGGTATCGAGGAGCTTGCCGAGAAGGTGGTGGAACTGGCGGAATCCGGCCAGGCGAAGTTCGAACCGCTTTATGCCGACAGTGCCTCTCTGTTCGAAAAGATCGAGATCATCGCCTCGAAGATCTATCACGCCGGCGAGGTGACGGCGGACAAGGCAATCCGTGACCAGCTCATCGCCTGGGAAGAGCAGGGTTACGGCAGTCTGCCGGTCTGCATGGCGAAGACGCAATATTCCTTTTCGACCGACCCCAATCTTCGCGGCGCGCCGGAAGGTCACATCGTGCCGGTGCGGGAAGTGCGGCTATCGGCGGGCGCCGGTTTCGTCGTCGTCATTACCGGTGAGATCATGACGATGCCGGGTCTACCCAGATCGCCATCCGCCGAGCGGATATTCCTGAACGATAAGGGGTATGTCGAGGGGCTGTTCTAGGCTCGTCGGCGGCCCAGACAAAGACCAGCGGCTTCATCCGCTGATTCACCTTGCGGCTTCAAGCTGCTGCCATCGCTTGCGTATTAGTGGCAATAGCGAAACCCTCCCTTTCGCTGCAGCACGTCCATGTGGAAGTGCGTTTCATGCGCGGCGTCGCTTTCCGGGTCGAGCACGGTCGAAAAATAGAGACAGCCGGAGGCGCTGACCGTGCGCTGGAAGGCGCCCGCGAGGGTCGAGTCTTCACGGCGCGGTTTCACAGCGATGTCCTCGCCCTTTTTGAAACTGAAGCTTGCGATATCGATGGCGTTGCCACGCGCGTGTTCGGAGATCTTTCCGGCGAACGCACCGTTGCGGAGGCGGCAGATATATGAAGAGGCCTGGTTGATCGTGGTGATTTCGCCCTGTTCCTTTGCGGCGACGGCGGCCGCCGGAATGACGCTTTCCTTCATCCAGCGCGCAAGCGCTAGAGCCGCCTGGCAACGCAGCGTCGCCTCGGGCTTCACCTTGATGCCGGGAAGCGCCTCGGAAAGAGTGATCGGCTTGTCGATACCGCAACCGTGGCCGTCATCGATGCGGGGAATGTCCTTGAAGACGGCGCCGATCGCTTGCAGTTCCTTCATGCATTGCGAATGATCGGCATCGCTTTCCGGTTCGATGGTGAGGTTCTGGGCCTCAAGCGTTCCGGGAGCCGGCGGACCGAACTTCTCCGGCTTTTTGCCCTCCGGCTTCGCTGCCTCCCCTTGTTTTTCATCTTGAGCTGCAGATGGCTTCGCGGGCGCAGGGCTGGGCTCGTTTGCGGTGGGTGGCCTTGGTTCAGGAACGGGCGCACTCTCGCCAGGCGCCGCGGCCTCGCCTTCGACCTGTGGCTTGACTTGTGGAACGGGACCCTTTGCGGGGAGACTTGCGCCGGTAAGGGCAAACAGCGCTGCGGTTGCCGCTGCTATTGCGTTCAGGTTTTTCACGCCTTCAACCGTCCGTGGTTGCCATCGGAAAGGGGGCAACGCATGGAGGGTGGATTTCGTTGCAATCACCCAGTGTTTTCTTGAAATTAGGCCCCTTGCGCTTGGCCGGATCTCAGGCTAACAATTCCGCCCATGAAGAAGTCCTTGAACATTGCAGCATGGTGGTGGGCTCGCTGAGGCGGCCTCGACCAATCGTGTCCAAAGACGACGAGTGAGCCGCCCGGAAAACGCCAGGCGGCTTTTTTGTTTTCAGGCCGCCTGTCGTCCGGGCCCCGATAACGGAGTGGAACAATGGTAACGATCCTTCGGGATGATGGAGCGGAAATCTACGAGACGCGGGGCGGCGTCACCGTCACGCGGCAGCGCCGGGCGATCCCCTATGCCGATGCCGTGCTATCCTATGTCGACAAGCTCGACGAACGCCGCGGCGCGGTCTTTTCCTCCAATTATGAGTATCCGGGACGTTACACGCGGTGGGATACCGCCGTCGTCGATCCGCCGCTCGGCATTTCCTCGTTCGGCCGCGATGTCTGGATCGAGGCCTACAACGAGCGCGGCGAAGTGCTGCTAGGCTTCGTGACGGAGCGGCTGAAGACGGTGCGCGAGCTTGAGCTTGGCGCCTCCACCGCCCGTCGTCTCGATCTCAAAGTGAAGCTGCCCGACCGGGTGTTCACCGAGGAGGAACGCTCGAAGATGCCGACGGTCTTCACCGTTCTGCGCGCGGTGACCGATCTCTTCTATTCGCAGGCAGATGCCAGCCTCGGCCTTTACGGTGCCTTCGGCTACGATCTCGCCTTCCAGTTCGACGCGATCAACCTGAAGCTCACGCGTCCATCCGACCAGCGCGACATGGTACTTTACCTGCCGGACGAAATTCTGGTGGTGGACAATTATTCCGCCAAGGCCTGGATCGATCGCTACGATTTCGAGAAAGGCGGCGTGACGACCGAGGGCAAGAAGGGCGACATCGCGTCGGAGCCATTCAAGCAGACCGACGCGATCCCGCCGAAAAGCGATCACCGTCCGGGCGAATATGCCGAGCTCGTCGTCAAGGCGAAGGAAAGCTTCCGCAAGGGCGACCTCTTCGAGGTCGTGCCGGGACAGAAGTTCATGGAGCGCTGCGACAGTAAGCCTTCCGACATTTCCAAGCGGCTGAAGGCAATCAATCCGTCGCCCTATTCCTTCTTCATCAATCTCGGAAATCAGGAGTACCTCGTTGGCGCCTCGCCGGAAATGTTCGTGCGCGTCTCCGGCCGCCGCATCGAGACCTGCCCGATATCAGGCACGATCAAGCGCGGCGACGACCCGATCGCCGACAGCGAGCAGATCCTCAAGCTCCTGAATTCAAAGAAAGACGAATCCGAACTGACCATGTGCTCGGACGTTGATCGCAACGACAAGAGCCGCGTCTGCGAGCCGGGGTCGGTCAAGGTGATCGGCCGTCGGCAGATCGAGATGTATTCGCGGCTGATCCACACGGTCGATCATATCGAGGGACGGCTTCGTGACGACATGGATGCCTTCGATGGCTTCCTCAGCCACGCATGGGCTGTCACCGTCACCGGCGCGCCGAAGCTCTGGGCGATGCGCTTCATTGAAAGCCATGAGAAGAGCCCGCGCGCATGGTATGGCGGGGCGATCGGCATGGTCGGCTTCAACGGCGACATGAACACCGGGCTGACGCTGCGCACCGTGCGTATCAAGGACGGGATCGCCGAAGTCAGGGCAGGGGCGACCCTGCTCAACGATTCCGATCCGCATGAAGAAGAAGCAGAAACCGAACTGAAGGCCTCCGCCATGCTTTCCGCCATCCGCGATGCCAGGGCCGGCAACGCCGGCAAGGTGAGCCGCGACGTCGCTGCCGTCGGCAAGGGTGTCAACATCCTGTTGATCGACCACGAAGACAGTTTCGTTCATACGCTCGCCAACTACTTTCGCCAGACGGGCGCGACGGTCTCGACCGTGCGCACCCCCGTTCCGGACGAGATTTTCGACCGATTGAACCCCGATCTCGTCGTGCTGTCGCCGGGGCCGGGCAATCCGAAGGATTTCGACTGCAAGGCGACGATCAAGAAGGCGCGGGCGCGCAACCTGCCGATCTTCGGCGTCTGCCTGGGCCTTCAGGCTCTGGCCGAAGCCTATGGCGGGGAACTGCGCCATCTGGCGGTGCCGATGCACGGCAAGCCCTCGCGCATCCGCGTGCTCGAGCCCGGCATCGTCTTCTCCGGCCTCGCCAAGGAAGTCACCGTCGGACGCTATCACTCGATCTTTGCCGATCCCTCGACGCTGCCGCGTGAGTTTATGATCACGGCGGAAAGCGAAGACGGCACGATCATGGGCATCGAGCACACCAAGGAGCCGGTCGCGGCGGTGCAGTTCCACCCGGAATCGATCATGACGCTCGGCGGTGATGCCGGCATGCGGATGATCGAGAACGTCGTGGCGCATCTGGCGCGCAAGGTGAAGACGAAGGCGGCTTGAGGCGAGGGGCGGGGCCTTCCCGCTCTTGAAGTCCCACACCCGGAGCCCCCTCATCCGGCTGCCGCCACCTTCTCCCCCAGGGGAGAAGAGATATGCCGCGCCGCCTCGTGTTCCCTTCTCCCCAGCGGGGAGAAGGTGGCGGCAGCCGGATGAGGGGGGCTACTTGCTCTTCCTCGCAATTTCCAGCAATCCGCCGCCTAACCGGTTGACTTCCCGTCCCAAATCAGAACATTTCAGGAACGATGAATAAGGAATGTCGTCGTGGCCAATGCTGAGAAGTTTATCGTCCTTCCCTACCGCAAGACCCGGGGCAATCTGGTGCCGGGCGAGATGCGCCAGGCATCGAACGCCGTGAGTGCGGAGAAGATTGCGAACGCCATGGCCTCGCGCTTCGTCGGTGTCGCTGCCTATGCTGTCATCGTCGATGAGGAGTCCGGCGATATGTCGTCGCCGCGGCTGCTGGTCCGGCATGGCGAAATTGCCGATCTCAACCCTGCATAACCGATGGAAACGTCGCTCTATCTACCGGCCAAAGGCTTTCTCGAAGCGGCGGGCTATGTCGTCAAGGGTGAGATCGGCGGATGCGATCTCGTTGGCCTGAGCGAGGGAGAGCCGCCTGTCGTCGTGGTCTGCGAGCTGAAGCTCAGCTTCAATCTCGAGCTTGTCCTGCAGGCGGTCGATCGGGCGGCGATGAGCGACGAAGTGTGGATCGCTGCGCGCGTTTCCGCCAAAGGACGCGGGCGCGAGGCGGACAAGCGCTATCGCGATCTCTGCCGTCGGCTGGGGATCGGCATGCTCGGCGTCTCCGATGCCGGTGAGGTCAGTGTCATCGTCAGCTCCGTTTCGCCGATGCCTCGCACCAATCCGAAGCGCCGTTCGCGTCTCGTCAGGGAACATCAGCGGCGCCGCGGCGATCCTGCCGTCGGCGGCAGCACGCGTGCGCCTGTGATGACCGCCTACCGCCAGCGGGCGCTGATCTGCGCCGCTGCCCTCCAGCAGGGGTTGGTCAGGCCGCGCGATATGAAGGCGCTGGCGCCGGATGCCGGGAAGATCCTGCTCGGCAACGTCTATGGCTGGTTCGAGCGGCAGGACAAGGGCGTCTACGCCTTGACGCCCTCAGGCGAGGCGGCGCTCATCCGCTGGCCGCAGAGCGTCGGTGTCGCCGGCGGCAACGTATCGGACGCGGTAGACTAATGGCCTGAGCGTCGGATGCGGGCTAGTCCTGGCGCTTGACGATCCTGAGGTTCATCTCCGAACGCAGTTCGAAGCCAAGCTTCCGGTAGAGCCCAATGGCGCCAGTATTCGTCGCATAGGCGTGCAGATAAGCCGTCGCGCCGGTCGAGGCGATATGGCCGGCGACGAAGCGAAAGAGCAGGGTGCCGAGGCCGCCCCCTTGGAAATCAGGATGGGTACAGAGACCGCTGAGCTCGGTGAAACCCGTCTGCCGCAGCCGCTGGCCCGCCATGGCGATCAAGCGACCATCGCTTTTGATGCCCCAGAAGGTGCCGAGCCTCTGTGCACCTGATGTGAAGGGTCCGGGCTTCGTTAGCATGGCGAGCGCGAGCATCTCCTCGGCATCGGCTTCGGTAAGCGGAGCGATGCGAGGGTCGGAGACCGGTTCATGCGGCGCCTTTGCGACCATCTGCACAAGCGTGGCTTCCAGAATGATGTCGAGGCTGTCAGGAATTGCGATCGGTCCGGCTTCCACGAGCGCCATGGCATCGTCCGGTTTCGGAAGCTTCGTCAGCGCCTCGAGGCTTTCAGGGCTTGCGTCCGCTGACGCGGCAAAGGGTACGATCGTGGGCGGATAGCGCCTTGCGAGCGGGCTCCCTTCGGCAAGGCCGGCATGCGCCGTCTCCAGCGCGCTCCAGATCGGACGATCGAGAATATGTGTCATTTCCTCCCCTCGGGCGCACGGCGCGCGAGAGGCGCTTCCGCCAGCCCATCTTCGATTGCGGCCAACTGATCCAGGATCGGTCCTTCAAGGGCGCCGCAGAGATCGGTGACGGCGGCTGCGATGCGCGGCCAGACTTCAGTCTTCGAATAGTCGACGAGCCCTTGACCCTTCGCCGTCAGCGACACCAGCCTGCGGCGCTGATCGTCCGGGGCAGGCTGCATGTCGACGAAACCGAGTTCGAGGAGTTGGCTGACGGTCCGCGTCGCGCCCGGCTGGGTGATGCCGACCGACTGGGCGAGTTCGCCGACCGTCAGCGGCCCAGCCCGGTCGATCGCTGCTAGGAAAGGGTATTGCCCCGCCTGGATGCCGAGACCCGCTTCTTCGATGATCTGCTGCGTATCGGCTTGCAGGCGCTCGCCGATGCGGCGCAGCCGGCTGCCGAGAGTGAGGAATCCGGATGCTCGCACGATGTCTTCGATCACAGTCCGCTCCATTTGCATGCGCATTTATATAACGTGTTATATAAATTGCCAGTCTAAGTTTGCAAGCATTGACCTTTGACAAAACACCGATCCTTCCCCATATCACCGGCATTGGCCGCCTGCGCGATTCTCGCGCGGGCGGTTTTGCGTTTGAATGGGCTAAGTGCTGCAATTCATTCGCATCCGCAGAGGGATCGAGATGGACGGACAAGGCAATCTCACGGTACAGCGGCTGGCCTTTTGGGGCATTCCGCTGTCACTCGGCGTCATGGGCCTGAAGATGGTGGCCTGGTGGGTGACGGGGTCGGTCGCGCTGCTGTCCGACGGGCTTGAATCGACCGTCAATGTCGTTGCTGCCTGCATTGCCTACTTCGTCATCCGCTATGCGCAGAAGCCGGCGGATCACGACCATCCGTTCGGGCACCACAAGGCCGAATATCTTTCGGCGGTCACCGAAGGCGCGCTCATTGTCGTCGCGGCGCTGATGATCGTCAACGAAGCGATCGGTCATCTGGCCGCGCCGCGCATGCTCGATGCGCCGGTGCTCGGTCTTGCGATCAATTTCGGAGCCGGCGTGATCAATGCCGTATGGGCTCGTTTGCTCATCCGCACGGGCCGGAAATATCGGTCGGCGGCCCTTGTTGCCGACGGCCAGCATATCATGTCGGATGTGGTAACCTCCGTCGGCGTGCTCATTGGCCTGCTTCTGGTGATTGCGACCGGATATGCGATCTTCGACCCGGTGCTTGCGATCCTGGTCGCCATCAACATTATCTATCAGGGCTGGAAGGTGATCTCGCATTCGATCGGCGGTCTGATGGATCAGGCGGTGGAGCCAGAGGAGGAAGAGGCAATCAAGCAGGCGATCGCCACGCATGCGGCGGGATCGATCGGCGTTCACGACCTGAAGACCCGCCGGGCAGGATCTGTCACCTTCGTTGATTTTCATCTTGTGGTTCCGGCTGCAATGCCGGTAAGGCAGGCACATGATATCTGCGATCGCCTTGAAGATGCCATCCGCGCGGTGCATCCGGGCGCCAGCATTGCCATCCACGTCGAGCCCGAGGGCGAAAGGGCCCATGGAATCCGCGTCAAAGTCGTAAGGGACGCCTAAATGCCGAAGACCGATGTTTCCAGCCTTTCGATGCTGGGCACGCAAACCGAAACAGCCAAGTCGCCGGAAGAGGCGGTGCTGGAAAAGGTGCCGTCGAACCATCCCGGCACCGAGTACGTGGTGCGCTTTACTGCGCCGGAGTTCACCTCCCTATGCCCGATGACCGGGCAGCCGGATTTCGCCCATATCGTCATCGACTACATTCCGAACGAATGGCTGGTCGAGTCGAAGTCGCTGAAGCTCTTCCTGCATTCCTTCCGCAACCACGGCGCCTTCCACGAAGATTGCTCGATCTATATCGCCAAGCGTCTCGTCGAACTGCTCGATCCGAAGTGGCTCCGGATCGGTGCTTACTGGTATCCGCGCGGCGGCATTCCGATCGACGTCTTCTGGCAGACGGGCAAGCCGCCGGAAGGTGTGTGGCTGCCCGACCAGGGTGTTCCGACCTACCGCGGGCGTGGGTGAGTTTGCGCTCGGCGCTGGCCTGCTGGCGACTTGCTTACTTGCCATCGGCGGCTATGCTGTATGAATGAAATTCGCTCAGTTGAAATCCATCGGCCATAATATCGCCGACTCGCTCGCGAGTGGCGTCGGCCTTATGATTGGTCTCTACGAGGTAGATGTCTTTGGCGAAGCGGCGGATAGTTGCGAAGGTTACATCCTTGTGGATTTTATTGCTGGAACGTCTTGTGGCGCTCCCGCTTCGGCCAGTTTGGCTAAAGCGATCACCCTCTATGCACAAGCATTGGATGGGCTCTGTCTGCGGCATGGGCTGAGCGCCCACGCGTTCCAAGAGTTAACTGCGCGCTACTCACTCGGTGTTCATGGTGCCAGGTTTGTTGTAACCGTCGCAGATCAAAATGGGCGCCGCTCGACCGATGAATATCTCGGTGTTCCGGGCGCGCGCCCCAGGGAGCTAGATACAATGGGGCGAGTTCGTACAAAACGGCATCGAACGCCCGGCAGCGATGCGCAGCGCTAAGACTTAGACGTCGTAACTGTCGTCGCCGGACTGATCGTCGGCGAAGTCGTCGTCATTGTTTCCGTCGTTGTTGTAGTCAGCCTGCCGGATATCGCTGTCGTTGTTGTCGTCGGTAGCCTGCGGATTCTGGTCGCCGTAGTAGTTATTGATGGTGGTTTCCTCCGCGGGGGCACTGGCGTTGCCAAGGGGATTGCTGCCGGAAAAAGGCGAGCCCCAGCCGAGCGACGACATGTGGTTGCCGAAGATGCCGCTCAGCGAATTGGCAAGCAGCATGCCGCCCGCCACGCCGGCCGCGGTGCCGAGAGCGCCGCGAAGGAAGCTGCCGCCCGCCGAAGGCGCGCCGGGTTGCGGGTTCCATGGGCCGCTCGGCGGCGGCTGCATCGGACGGGCGTTTTCGTCATAGCCGCGATCCGCATAGGCCTGGCGGGGGGCGTTCCCCCAGGGTCCCGCGGTCTGCGCCGGCGGTTGCGCCTGGCCGGTACCGAAGATCGAGCTTAGGAAGCCGCCGCCCTGTTCGGCTTGGTGATGCTGGCTTTCCCCGGCCTCGAGCTGGCGGACACGCTCTTCGAGTTCCTTGATGTGCTTGGCGGCCGCCTCGAGACCCTTTTCCTGAACGATGACGGCCTGCGCCAGGTAGTATGGCGCATAAGGTTGCTCGCGCACTTGCTGATCAACGAGGGTCTCGGCTTCGCGGTCCCGCGGCGTCGCGGCGGCGGTGCGGACCCTATCGAACAGGCCCGTAAGCAATTGGCGTTCTTCCGGTGACATGGTTGTCTCCTTTGTGTTCGTGCGGACGTGACCGTGAGGATGAGGTAGGAACGGATTCGGGCTTTTCAAAGCCGAAGTCCCGTTACATTTCAGTAAGGTGCCTACGACCGGGCCCAGACACGCAGAGGGCCGAGCAACGCAAAGCCGAGTTCCAATGCGTCGTCCAGATCATCGCCGTGTTCGTAGCCGACGATCGGGAGACCAGGAAAGATTTCGAACGCTTTTTGCAGCAAGCCGGCCCGGATGGTTTTCTCTCTTTTCTTGAAGGCAAAGATGTTCGAATGGCCGACCACGTCCGCGTGGCGGTTGAGAATGCCACCGCCGCAAAGCGCGTCGCTTTCGAAGGCTGCGAGGAAGACGATATCCGGCTCGCTGAGCAGCGCTTCGAGGAAGATGTGCGGCGTCGGCGATGCCGCGCCGGCGCCCCAGGCTCTCTCCCAATCCTGCAACTCGTGCGCCGTGGCGATCCGTTTCCAAGTCAAAGGTTGTTCCTGGGCAACGGGGATCTGATCCGCCCCAATCCCTATCCATTCGGCCTCGAACAGAACCTCGAACCCAAGGGGTGCAAGGTCAAGCGCGGCGTAGCTGTCCTTGACGCTCCATTCACCCTTTCGCGAGCGGACGAGCACGGCGATCGCTTCTTCCTGCTCGCTCGCCGTGTCGCTGCCGGTGAGCGTGACGACGTCCGGATAAAAGGGTGGCGTGCCCTGGCGGTGGAGCCAGAGTGTAGCGGAAAACTCGCCGGGTGAGCCCCGTGCCGCGCAGATGGCATTGCACCAAAGAGCATTGTTGCGGACGGCGGCGCGTAGCAATTCGGATGTCATGTTTTCCTCCGATCGGCCCCCGTGATAGAATGCGAGGATATCGCGGGTTTGTCATAAGAATATCTTCACCCGATCCGGACCTTGTCTTTTTCCTGCATTGTTTTACCCATTGAGTCGCACTATGTGCGAGGAACCGAATTGGACGTAAGAGAGGTTCGAATGTACGAAGAAGAAGAACAGGACGAAAAGACGAAGGAACTGCCGCTCGGCAAGGAAACGGAGGCGAATCTTTTCAAGTCGCGTTCGATCTTCATCTACGGACCGATCAATCAGGAACTGGCGCAAAAGGTCTGCTCGCAGCTCGTGGCGCTCGCCGCAGCCAGCGACGATGATATCCGTATCTATGTCAGTTCGCCGGGCGGTCACGTGGAATCCGGCGATTCGATCCACGATATGGTCAAGTTCATCAAGCCGAAGGTCTGGATGATCGGCACGGGCTGGGTCGCTTCTGCGGGCGCATTGATTTATGTCGCCGCGCCAAGGGAACGCCGCCTTTGCCTGCCGAACACGCGCTTCCTGTTGCACCAGCCGTCCGGCGGCACGCGCGGCATGGCGTCCGACATCGAGATCCAGGCTCGCGAAATCATCAAGATGAACGAGCGCCTGAACAAGATCATGGCAGCGGCAACCGGCCAGCCCTATGAAAAGATCGCCGCCGACACCGACCGCGATTACTGGCTGTCGGCGGACGAAGCCAAGGGTTACGGCTTGGTTTCCCGTATCATCACATCGCAGAGCGAAATCTGATCGCAAGCTTTCATTGAAAGCAACGCCCCTGTTTGCTACCGCAGACAGGGGCGTTTTTATTGGCGGGAGAATACGCGTCCACGCTGGTCTTCTCGCGTGCAATTTCTATCGATGCAACTTCGATGCAAGTTTGGCGCAGGGTGGGCGCCGTATCGTTGCGCCTGTAAGTTGTTCATTCGATAGTTAATGCCGCGCCGTTCAGTTTCTTTTTCATTTTTTGATTTTCAGTCCGTGCCGGATGACCGGCGGAGCAAGCGCGGCAATCAACCAGGCCGGGGGCCGAAAAGGGGGTTGCATGACCAGTGCAGACGGAATTTCGACGCGACGTGATCCATACCAATTTGCGGTGCGGCCGCCCTCTCCACCGAAGATCGACGCCGAACAGGCCTCCTCCCAGGGAGCCGAAAAGCAGGAGCATACTTCTGAAAAAGATAAGGTTCCTGCGGACGTTGTGGGCGCCTCGACCCTCAGGGATGCCGCGGCGCGCTGGCAGGCGATGGCAATCCGCATCTTGCTCGGCGGCGGCGGGGACGACACGTTGAGCGGCGGTGCGAACAGCGCGGTCGATGCCGGAGGCGGTAACGACACGATTGACGTTTGGGAGCACAGCAGCGTCGACGGCGGAGACGGTGGCGACTCCATCCGAGCCTGGTCTGAGAGCAAGGTGCTCGGCGGCGCGGGCGACGACCAGATCGACGTCTGGAGCGAAGGCGACGTCGATGGCGGCGACGGTGACGACAGCATCAAGGCATGGTCGGACAGTCGTGTTTTGGGCGGCGCTGGCAATGACATGATCGACGTCTGGTCTGGCAGCTACGTGGACGGCGGAGCCGGCGACGACGATATCGCGGCATGGTCCGAAACCGACGTCTACGGCGGAGCCGGTGATGACGTTATCAGTGCCTGGTCGGACAGTCGCGTCGATGGCGGCGAGGGCAATGACGTCATTGCGGTGCATTCAGACAGCGTCGCGATCGGCGGAAAGGGCGATGATGACATCAGGTTGGGTCCGGATGCCACCATGCAGTTCTCCGCCGGCGACGGCAAGGATACGGTCCGCATGTTCGTCGGCGGCCAGATCCAGTTCGGCGAAGGCCTGTCGGCGGATAAGATGCGCGTCACCTACGAGAATGGCGATACCATCATTTCTTTCGAGGGCAACGAGACCGACAGGATTACGCTCAAATCCATGATCGGGTCGGTAACGCTGACATTCGCCGATGGAACGACGCAGGAGATCACAAGGGCCGGCGAGCCGTTGAATGCGGAGCTTCATGACGCTTCGGGGCTCGTGAGGGCCTATCACGGAAACTGAGGCCTGCCGGTTTTTCTGGTTTCCCCGATCATCACGTCGTAGAGCGAAATCTGATCCGAGCCTTCAGAAGCGCCCTTGCTTGCTCATCGCAGGCGAGGGCGCTTTTTGTGCGCGGCCTATTCAAAGTTGGAGCTGGCGGCGCGCGCTGCGATAAGCGTCGATGATGGCGTCGGCAGCTCTTGCTGCTTCCGTCAGATCGGTTTGGTAGTTGGTGACAGAAATCCGCATGACCTGCTGTCCTCGCCATAATGCTCCGCCGCAGAATGCGGTTCCATCCCGCTGAAGGGTCTTGATCGCCGCTTGAGTAAGGCTGTCGCCATGCTCCTCGTCGCCAAAGCGAACGATGAGTTGGTTGAGAACGACCTCGTTGAGAAGGGCAATCCCTGGCTCCTGCGACAGGCGGCCGGCCAGAAGGGCGGCAGACTCGCAGGCCTGGTCAACGAGTGCGCGGATACCGTCGCGGCCGAAATGCTTGATCAGGGCCCAGGTCGCGAAGCCGCGCGCTCGGCGTGACAGTTCCGGCACGTAGTGAGACGGGTCACGCTCGCCGTCATTCGTGAGAGGTAGATAGCTTGCGGCGATGGTCATCGCGCGGCGGTGAGCCAACTCGTCGCGGACGATGGCATAACCGCAATCATAGGGCGCCTGCAGCCATTTGTGGCCGTCAACCGCCCAGCTGTCCGCCCCATCAACGCTGGCGGTAAGGTGCCGTTTGTTCGGCGATGCCTGAGCCCACAAGCCGAAGGCACCATCGACATGCACCCACGCCTGCTTGCTCCGGGCAAGCTCGATCAGTTCGGCGAAGCCGTCGCAGGCGCCGGTGTTGATCTGCCCTGCCTGCAGAATCGCAATGCAGGGACCATCGACGGAGGAGATTGCTTCAGAGAAGGCTTGCGGAAGGATTTTACCCTGATTGTCCGTTGCGACGCGCAGGACGCGGTCACGGCCGAGTCCCAGGAACTGCAGCGCGGAAAAGACCGTCGTATGCGCATCGTCGCCGATCAGCACGGATATCGGCGGAGCTCCAAAAAGGCCGTTTGCCTCAACGTCCCATTTGGCGGCATGCAGGACCGCGCCGCGCGCTGCGGCAAGACATGTAAAGTTCGCGACCGTCGCGCCGGTGACAAAGCCGACCGAACTTTGACGCGGTAGGCCGAGAAGCTCGAGCAGCCATTGTGCGGCTGTCGTTTCTGCCGCCGCACTTGCCGGCGAGGCTGCGTGGTTGCCGGCATTCTGTCCCCATGCGCTGGTCAGGAAGTCGGCGGCGACACCCATCGGATGCGAACCACCGATGACCCAGCCGAAGAAACGCGGGCCGGTCATGCTGTGCAATCCGGGCTCTGCCTTCAGAGCGAGCTGGTCGAGCACACCGTCCATTGCCATCGGTTGCTCCGGCAATGGCTCTGCAAAGGCCGTGACAGCAGTGGCGTAGTCGAAGGACGGCCGCTGCAGGCGAGTGCCGGCCTCATCGCGAAAGCGCGCCGCAAGCGTCGCGGCCTTCACGAAAAGCGCTTCGTTCCCTTGAGCATCTTTCGTCATGTGCCCTCCAAAATGTCGCCAAGCTGAACGATCCGAACATACACCTTCGCCGAAGAGATGTCGCTCAGGAGGGGGCAGCCTGCGGGCGAGCCACGATGCGCGACCGAATACCAGGGAACTACACTTGCGCGACTCCTGCCGATAATGCTCCATGGCCCCATCCCTGCAGCCACGAGTCTCGTCATGCTTAAAGACTTTTCCGTCCAGGCCCTGTTCATGGGCGTGCTCACCGCCTTCGTCGGTTTTGCCAGTTCGTTCGCCGTCGTGCTGCATGGATTGCAAGCGGTGGGTGCGACGGAGGCCCAGGCAGCTTCAGGTCTCATGGCGCTGTCGATTTCGATGGGGGCATGCGCGATCCTTTTGAGCGCCGTGACCAAGCTCCCGGTCAGCATAGCGTGGTCGACGCCGGGGGCAGCGCTTCTTGCCAGTACCGGGGCGATCGAGGGTGGGTTCAATGCAGCCGTCGGTGCCTTCCTGATCTGCGCGGTGCTGATCGTCATCGCCGGCCTCTTCAAGCCGCTGGGGCGGGCGGTCGCCGCAATTCCGGCGGCACTCGCCAATGCCATGCTTGCCGGGGTGCTGCTCGGGTTGTGCTTTGCGCCGGTAAAGGCCATCGGCTTCAACCCGCTGCTCGGGCTTCCCATCGTTCTGACATGGATCGTCGTGGGTGCATTCAAGCGGCTCTGGGCTGTCCCCGCCGCGCTCGTCGCTTTCGTGCTCGTGTTGACATTCGGCGTCGAGATCCCGGAGGGCGCGCTTGCTTCGCTCGGACGGTCGCTGGTGCCGACCGTCGAGATCGTTCATCCGGTCTTCAATCTTGCCGGCTTCGTTTCGATCGCGCTGCCGCTCTTCATCGTCACCATGGCCTCGCAGAATATTCCGGGCATAGCGGTGCTGAAGGTCAATCATTATGATCCGATGCCTGGCCCGCTCTTTGCCGTCACCGGTTTCTTCTCGGTTCTTTCCGCGCCCTTCGGCGGCCACGCTGTCAATCTGGCGGCGATCACCGCGGCAATGTGCGCAGGGCAGGACGCTCATCCGGATCCGAAGCGCCGCTATTGGGCTGCCCTGATCTCCGGCGCCGGTTATGTGGTGCTGGGCCTGCTTGCCGGCGTCGTGACGGCGTTCGTGGCGCTGGCGCCGCCGATCCTGATCCAGGCGGTTGCGGGTCTTGCGCTGGTCGGCGCCTTCTCGGGTTCGGCGATGGCGGCCTTCCAGGCGCCGGAATCGCGCGAGGCGGCGGCGATCACCTTCCTTGTAACGGCGTCCGGCGTTTCCTTTGGCGGCATTTCCGGCGCTTTCTGGGGGCTGGTCGCCGGCGGGCTGATGCTGGCATTGTCCCGCGCGGTGCAAGCGGCGAAAAAATAGGCGGGGGTTGCCAGCTTATTGTTCGGCGGCTATAAGCGCGGTCATGAAGATC
>NZ_JBNDHS010000090.1:0-24344 GCF_056755095.1 Rhizobium sp. SVR5-9E
GCCAATTACATGCCGAAGGTCGACCTCGAAGGCACCGCCCGGCTTGGCGACGACATCAACGACGACAGCGGCAATACGAATGACTACCAGGTGCAAGTTGTCGCCCGGTGGAACCTCTATCGTGGCGGCATCGATGTTGCTCGCGAGCAGGAGCAGATCCGCCGCGCCGATGAGCAGCGCTATGCATTGGCGCAGGTGCAGCGCGAAGTCGGGGAGTCCGTCCGCTCCGCGTGGAATGAGCGCGTAAGCCGCGGCAAGCTTGCCGGCATCCTCGGCCAGCAGGCCACGACCAACGCCCAGCTGGTCACCTCCTACCGGCAGCAGTTCAGCGTCGGCCAGCGTTCGCTGCTCGACGTGCTCGATGCGCAGAACACCAATTTCAACACCAGGGTTCTCGCCGATACGGCGCGCGTCGCGTCGGTCTTCGCCGAGTACAAAATCCTGGCCGCTTCCGGCAATCTGCTTCAGACGATGAAGCTGAAGCCGGTCGCGCAGGCCCAGTCTTATGCGCGGGAAGAGTTTGTTGTCCCCGCGGGCGTCGCAGATCCGGGATACGTCGAGCTTGATTCACATCAGAAAGCCGGCCTGCCGTTGGACCTTCTAGCGCCGATTCGACAGCAGTAGTCGATACGGCCATGGAACTATGCTGAACGTAGCACTCGAGACCTCAAGCGGCACCCCGCTCCAAACGTTCAAGGCCGCTTTCAAGTCCGTGGCCGCGTTCTATGGCCGGCCAAGCTCAGACACGGTACTCTTCTCCGGCCTGCCGGACGAGGTCACCGAATCGCTGGAGCTTGACGACGTCGAGCAGATGGCCGAGCGCATCGGCCTTCAGGTCATCAGGCATCAGGAACGCGACTGCCGCCTGGGCAATTTCGATTGCCCGGCCATCGTCTCGTTTGCCGATGGCGGCGTTCTGCCGTTGCTGGAAGTGGCGGAAGATGGCGCCTACGTCACCGATATCGTTCCGGTGAGCGGCGGATCGATCAAGCTTACCCCCGAAGAGCTCGCGGCGCTGAAGCCCAAAATGGCCTTTGCCTTCACGCTTTACTATCAGAATGCTTCAGAAGAGGCGCTGGTCGGCAACGCCGTGGAGATTGAAAAGCGCCACTGGCTGGCAACAACGCTGGTTCCTTATTGGCGGACTTATGTTCGCGTCATGGTGTCGGCGCTCTTCATCAATCTCATCGCGCTCGGCTCGCCGCTCTTTACGATGAATGTCTACGACCGCGTGCTGCCGAACAAGGCGGAGGCGACCCTTTGGGTTCTCGCGGCGGGCATCACGCTTGCTTATCTCTTCGACTTCCTGTTGAAGACGGCCCGCTCGTCGCTGATCGACTATGCCGGCCGCAAGGCGGATCTGCGGCTCTCCCAGCTGATCTTCGACAAGGTTTTGAATTCGACGCTGGAATCGCGCCCGCTTTCGACAGGCGAGTATGCCAATCGCGTCACGCAGTATGAATTCGTCCGCGAGTTCTTCACCTCGAACACCATCGGCGTGCTGATCGACAGCCTGTTCGTCTTCATCTTCCTTGCGGTTATCTATCTGATTGCCGGCTGGCTGGTTGTCATTCCGGCAGTTGCCTTCGTCCTGTCCGTTGCCATCGGCCTCTGGGCGCAGGCGAAGATTGGCAAGCGCATGGCGACAGCCGCAAACGAAGCCTCGCGCCGGCAGTCTCTGCTCATCGAAACCATCTCTACCATCGAGACGCTGAAGAGCCTTCGCGCCGAGGCGGCTATGCTGCGCCGTTGGCAGGAGCTCACCAAATATTCGAGCCGCACCAGCGAGGACATCAAGCATATCTCGACGAACGCCATCAACATGACAACGTTCATCCAGCAGATGGTGAGTGTCCTGATCGTGATTGCGGGCACCTATGAATTTGCTGCCGGCCGCATCGCCATGGGCGCCATCGTCGCGACCGTGATGCTGGCAGGCCGCGCCGGCGCGCCGCTTGGCCAGATCGCCATGACGCTCGCGCGTTTCCGCCAGGCGACCATGTCGCTGCGCATCCTCGACAAGATCATGGAGCAGCCCGACGACCGGCCTTCGACGGTCGGTTTCGTCAATCGCCAGATCCAGCAGGGCAGCTTCAGCTTCCAGAACGTCTCGTTCCAGTATCCGGGCTCTGACTATCCGGTGATCAACGGCCTGTCCGTCAATGTCCGTCCGGGTGAGAAGATCGGCATCATCGGCCGCATCGGCTCGGGCAAGACGACGCTCGGCCGCCTGCTCGATGGCCTCTTTGCTCCGGCAAGCGGTCGCGTGCTGATCGATGGCGTCGATATCCGGCAATACCATATGGCTGAGGTGCGCTCGGCCGTTGCCGTTGCGGGCCAGTCCTCCGATCTGTTTTCCGGCACCGTGAAGGAAAACCTCTTGATCGGCCGCGCCGATGCGACGGACGAGGAAATTCTGGAGGTCGCCCGCATGACCGGCGTCGACGAGTTCGTGTCCAACCATCCGCGCGGCTTCGATATGCCCGTCGGCGAGCGCGGCACCAACCTGTCGAGCGGCCAGAAACAGGCGTTGACGATCGCCCGGCTGCTGTTGACCAAGCCGAAGATAGTCTTCCTGGATGAGCCCTCCGGGGCGATGGACCTTGCCACCGAACGGCACCTGATTTCCAAGCTGTCCGGCGCGTTCGGCCCCGAGACGACGCTTCTGATCGCCACCCATCGCCACAGCATGCTCGAGCTCGTCGACCGTCTGATCGTCATCGACAAGGGCCGCATCATCGCCGACGGCCCGAAGCAGGCCGTGATCGAGGCCATGCAGCGCAGACCGGCGGGGCAGCAATGAGGGCCAATCGTCTCGACCATCCGCCGCTTTTCGCCCGCGCCATCCTGGCGCTTTGCGCGCTGCTGATTGCAAGCTTCGTCGGCTGGGCGGCGATTGCCAGCATTGACGAGATCGCCCGGGGCGAAGGCAAGGTCATTCCCGTTTCAAAGACCCAGATCATCCAGTCGTCGGAACCCGGCGTCGTCCAGCAGATTGCGGTGACACTCGGCCAGGTCGTCCGCAAGGGTCAGCTGCTGGTGCAGCTCGACAATACGACCACGACATCGACGCTCGGGGAATCTGTCGCCAAGGCGCGCGCGCTCGGCGCCAAGGTCGCAAGGCTGAAACTCGAAGAGGCCGGCCAGTACGACGCGCCCTATGTTTGCCCGCCGGACATTCTGGCCGTCGCCAAGGATGTCTGCAGCAACGAAACGAGCCTCTTTGCCGCCGATCGAGCGAGCTATCAAAACAAGCTCGGCGTTCTCCAGGAGCGCGTCAAACAGCGCGAGAACGAACTCAACGAAGCGCATGCCAATATCGCCCGCCTGCAGGACAACATTACAGGTGCGCAACGCCAGTACGACCTTATCAGCCCGCTGGCCCAGAAGAAGCTGGTGGCGCAGACTGAAATTCTAAAGGTCGAACGCGACCTGACGGATCAGCAGGGCCAGCTCAAGGTTTATCAGGAAAGCATCGATCGTCTGGAAGCCGCCGTGCAGGAGGCGAAGCTGCAGCTCGGCGATCTGGCGCTTGAGCTGCGTCAGCAGGCGCTGACCGACAAGGCGACGGCGCTTGCCGAGCTTTCCGTGGTCGATGAGACCATCCGCGGCGCCTCCGATCGCGTCAAGCGCACCGATATCCGCTCGCCGGTCGATGGCATCGTCAACACGCTGGAAGTGAACACGATCGGTGCCTATGTGGATCCCGGCCGCGTCATTGCCGGCATCGTGCCGACCGCCGATACGCTGCTGATCGAAGCGAAGATATCGCCTCGCGACGTCGCTTTCGTCCGCCGCGGCCAGCCGGCGGTGGTCAAGGTCACGGCTTACGATTTCTCGATCTTCGGCGGGCTTGAAGGTATCGTCGAAAACGTCTCGGCCGACAGCCTAGTGGAGAAGGAAAAAGGCGAGACCTATTACCTGGTCCAGGTGAAGACGGACAAATCGGAGCTGGAACGCAACGGAAAACCCTATCCGATCATTCCGGGCATGGTCGCCTCCGTGGAAATCATGACCGGCAACAAGACGGTCCTCAGCTACCTGCTGAAGCCAATCAACAAGGCGCGTTCAGAAGCGCTGACGGAGCGGTGAGATGCTGATTTCCAAGCCGCGTGCGAGCGATCTGACGACTGCCGAGCCGGCCGACGAGTCGCTGCCGATCATCGGCGCCGAGGAAATCGAGCCCCGCTTTCGCGCTGTCGCCGGCCGGGGAGGCGAGCGCCGCGGCATCCGCCTGGAGCGTATCTATTGGGATGGCCTCGGCCGTATGTCCTCCGCCGGTAAGATGAGCACCGCTGATCTGGTGCATTATACGGCCTCGCAGCTGCCGGAATCCGGCAATCTTGCCTCGCTGCTGCGCGTTCTCAGCCTCAAATGGGCGCTGCGCCGCCTCGACACTGTCGAGGATATTGCCTCGATGGCGAACCTGAACGCCATCATTCAGGCCTCGCCGTCGCCGACGATCCTGCTCACGCGGGAAAAGAAGATCCAGTACTTCAACGATCCGTTCCTCTCGATGCTGCGCCAGCGCCTGCCTTCAGGCGACACGGCACAGCTCACCAAGGGCCTGCGCTTTTCCATCGATACGCAGATCGAGGAAGCGATCACCACGCTGAACCTGAACCGCGGCAAGACGCTGAACACCGGCTTCAGCATCGGCATCGGCACCCAGGCGATGCGCGGCCAGATCAATCTCGCGCTGGCTCCGACCCACGAGAAGTCGATGCTGATCGGCTACATCTCGCGCTACTGATGCCTTAAAACGGAAAAGCGGCCGCATCCTGCAGCCGCCTTTATCGTCATACGCTTTCACGCGTTTCAGTATGCCGCGCCTTCGCCCGGTGCGACCTTTTCCAGCGGCATGCTGGAGGCAACCTGCTTGGTGCCGGCGCGCAGTCCGTGGAGATATCCCTTGCCGGCGGCAATCGAAAAGAGCGGCTGGTAGTCGGGAAGGCGGCTGTCGGGCAGCACCTGGTCGCGCATGTTGTCGAGAATGAAGTAGTTGCCGTTGACCGCGACCGAAAGGACGGCATGGTAGAAGTGGCGCTTCTGGTCGAAGAGCACGACGATCGACATGTCCTTGTTGTCGACGCCCTCGGCGCGAAGCGCTGCCATCTTCAGGATCGCGAAATCCTCGCAATCGCCTTGCTGACGAGAAAGGGTCTCGGAAGGCGTCGCCCAGTAGTCGGCCACCTGATAGATGTCGCTATCCCGGCGGTAGCGGATCGAGTGGTTGACCGCGACGTTCACCGCATTCAGCTTGTCGCGGATCGAAGCCTGCGCCGTCTGGTCGAGTGCCGCCTTTATAACCCCGGTGGCATTCGAACAGCCATTCTTGCCGCACTTGATGGCTGCGCCGCTTTCCATTTCGGCGAGCGAAGGTGCCAGACGCTTGACCGCAGCAAGCCGCTTGAACGGAATGGTGACGGAGCCGAAAACGGCTTCGTTCGGAGAGGTCGCCTTGGGCGGCATGACCGGCTTGATGGAGGCGGTCGTGAAGGACGCGTTGTCTACCTGTCGCAATTGCGCCACTGAGGCAAGATTAATCGCTTGGACAGAGCTCGAAACGTCGCTGGCGGCTGTCCTGATCAGATTGAAAACACCCGCCATGCTCGTCGCTTGTGCGAGCATATTAGCAGTATTGGCGGAAAGTATCGGCGTATATGACGCGGCGCTTATTTGCGGAACCGGCATCTGTGCGAGTGAAGGTGACGCCAAAGGCAGTGATGCGAAGGATGCAAAAGTAAAAGCACTAAGTATTTTTAGTTTTGTTCTGCGCTTCATCGGGTTTTAATTCTCCCTGTTCGAGAGAAATGTACCGAAGATCTATAAAGATGCCGTTTGGAAGCATGGATAAACTAAGTACAAATATTCCACTCAAAGACGGATAAAACTTTAGTTTTGCCGTCAACCAAGTTTGGGGGGAGGGTTTGATTTTCGCCCGCCCCCGGTGCAGAAATGAACGCCTTCTAACGGGCCGCCAAGGCCGGCATGCCGCATTCGGGGGAAGCAGTGACGCCGCATTTGAAGCTGAAGACCGGACCCGCGTATGGTTTACGCGGCAAGCCCTCGGACGTGGTTCTCGCGGCCGCGTCGAAGCGCCGGCGCGCGGCTCGTTTGCTGCCGCTCTCACTTTTTCTCGTCGCCGGCCTGCTTGCAGGCTGCCAGTCGGGTTCGGACGGCCTGAATGCTGTCAAGAATACCGACATGAAGCCGCCATCAAGCAAGGTGGAAGAATCCTTCGGTGAAACCGGCGCGGAGATCACGCTGCTGCTGCCGAAGGCTGCAAGCGGCGTTTACGAGGGCGCCGCCCGCGACGCGCGTGACGGGGCCGCACTCGGCGTCGGCGAGCTCGGCAACGGCCAGGTCTTCGTCAAGGTCGTCGATGTTTCGGGCGGTCCAGGCGCGGTGCCGGCCGCCGTCAGCGCCGCCAAGGCGCGCAATTCGGTGCTGCTTATCAGCTACGCTTCGCCCGCGGTTACGTCGGCGATTGCCGCCATGCCCTCCGGTGAGCGCCCGCCGCTCGTCAACCTTGGCGATGACGTTCCGGCAACCGCCGGCAACGTCTACAACTTCGCCTCGGATGAACTCGACAGCGCGCTCGAAGGCATCCGTGCGGCTTCAGCGGGCGGCCATAAGAAGGTGATGGTGTTCGCCCCGAGGGATTTTTCGCCCGCCTATGAGACGCGTCTCGCGGATGCGATCCGCGCAGGAAAGGGCGTTTATGTTGGGATCGCCCGCTACGATCTCAGCGATGCGGCCGCCGCCGATGCGGTGCAGAAATCGAAGGCTCAATTGCAGCAGGCCGATACGGTCGTCGTCCTCGGCAAGAGCGTCATCGTGCCCACCATCGCCGGTGCGATCAAGGCAAGCGGCCAGACGAACCTCGTTCTCGTCGGCACCAGCGCCTGGCCGTCGCAGGCCTATGGCGATCCCGCCGTCGCGGGCGCCATGATCGCCATGGTCGAACCCGATGATGCAAGCCTGATCGCCGATCGCTACAAGCGCCACTATAACCGCACGCTGTCGACGGACGCGGCCTATGGCTATGATTCCGTGGCGATCGCCGCCGGCATCATCCGCGTGAAGGGCCCGATGGGCCTTTCGGCGGAGAACCTGACGATGAAGACCGGCTTTCGCGGCGTGACGGGGCTTTTCCGGCTCAGCCCCGCAGGCAGTGTCGAACGCAAGCTTAGCCTTTACACGATCAACGGCGGCAAGCTGAACCTGCTGAGCGCCGCGCCGAAGTCGTTCTGAAGAGGCTTCGCGAGGCCGGGCGCTAGCGAGAGCGGCGCTTTGCGCCAATAGAAGACGTTGGCATCGAGTCGATGAGTGACCGCTTCGGGGCCGATTTCTGCCTGTCCGGTCCCAGGACACCCAGCACGAAAAACGGACATTTGCGCTCGTGCCGTGGAGTCGGCCCGAAGCGGACATACAGATTGGGCGCCGACATCGGCGCGAAGGCTGTCAATCTTTGATGTTAGGCAGGCCATCTGCACCCGTTTCGAGGGCATAGACAGCTTGCCGGTATGTGGGTAGACGATCAGGAGCTGGATCGTTCAATTTCAATCGTCCCCCTTTATCAAAGGCCAGACTTGTATCAAAGGCCAGACTTGTGAATCGAAACATCGACGCCGTCCTGCGCTATTGGCGCACTTCCTTGGCTGATGGAGCTTTGGGAGAGGGCAAGTTTAGCCAGCGGGATCGCCAACGGTTTATCGAACTCTCTGCCGAGACCCTTCGGAATGGCCTACTACCGAAAAACTCAGTCAGCCAACTGTTCAAAGACCAGCCACAGACGAAGGTTGTCGGTGTTCGGTTTTGGCCTCTGGTGGTAGCAAGGCGGTTATCACATGGTGCGGTGAGCGGAGATGGGCTTCCCGAACTGGTCGCACCCGTCGTTACCGAAGCGCTGGTCGACTTCCAGGGAACGATCTCGCCGCAACGCAACACCATTGCGCGAGACTTGCTGACGCCGTTACCTTCCGACGAATTCACTATCGGCGCTGTAGAAGCTCTGGACAGCTTTCTGACTGCAGAACCATTGCAACCGGGCGACCGTTTGGATTGGGCAACCTACCTCGCGCATTGCCGCAAAAAGGGTGGACGCCGTGGCGAAAGGCTGGCCCGCCGGAGATCAACATTACGTTCCAGCCGGCTTTGGTCTTTTAGAGCCGGCAGAAGACGCCTCGGCGACAGTGCGCAACATCTTGAATCTATACGACAAAATCCTAGCCGATCGTCCGAAGGCGCCGCTTCTCAACAAAATCGTCTCACCAGTCGAGCGATTGGTCACCGACACGAAAGTCGAGACAGCACTTGCCCGCCGTCTAGGCCATTCCAATCCCCACTTCCCCTTGGCTGAGCAGCAGCGGCAGGTTCTGGCCTGGCTGGACGCTGCAGTGCCGGGCGATGTCATCGCAGTCAATGGTCCGCCGGGGACGGGTAAGACGACCCTCCTTCTGTCTGCTGTGGCAGGACTTTGGGTTCGCGCAGCGCTGAATGGCGGGGAGCCGCCTGTGATAGTGGCTACGTCGTCAAACAATCAAGCTGTTACGAACATTATCGACGCTTTTGGCAAGGATTTCGCCAAGGGCGACGGGCCGCTCGCTGGGCGTTGGCTACCGGGTATCGACAGCTTTGGCATATTTCTGCCGGCAAATTCTCGACGGCAAGAAGCAGTAGAAAAGTATCAAACCGAGGACTTCCAAACCCGGATGGAAACCGTCGACGGTTTTCTGGCAGCCAAAGATGCATGGCTAACCTCCGCCCGAGCCGCATTTCCTGACAGTCAGGGGGACGTAGCCGAATATGTCTCGGCAATTCAGGGAGCCATTGCCTATCAGGTGGCAAAACTTGAAGAGGCTGACCGCAGCCTCGAACAACAATCTATCGCGATGGGCAAAGCGCAGGCGCTTGGAGGCGACCCGGCAGCGGCTGAAGCACGTGCTCAGACAAGTGTCAGCGAGCAAGGCCTTGTAGTCGAAAGTATGCAACGCCACCGTGCGGTGTTCGATCGCCAACAGGCCCAAGAATCCAGCCTTTTGGCGTTGTTCAGTTTTATCCCCGCCATTGAACGCAAGCGCGTTCTTAGGGCGCGCGTAACGCTGGGGGGACTTTCCGGGCTCGATGGCCTGCAGCGCATCTCTGAGATCGATCAACACCTAGCTCAGACGGTTCTAAGGGCTGAAACCGAGTACGCTTCGGCAAAGGGGGCATTAAGCGGCATCAGGAAGTTGATGACCGAAATCGGTGCTGCCCAATCTGCTCGAAAACAGGCACTGATTTCACTCGACGGAGGGGATGGGCTGGAGGACAGATTGGAAGATCGCATCGATCTATGCCAACGTTTCGAGCTTTTCCGATTGGCCACTCATTATTGGGAAGGCCGCTGGCTGATGGCGATGGAGGCCGATCTGGCAGGAATTGTCGCCTCTGCCGCCAAACGAGGTCGATCGACGCTGGTTCCGCGCTGGCATCGGCGCATGATGCTGACACCATGTGCAGTGTCGACTTTCGCCAGCCTGCCTTCAAAGCTCTCTTACAGCCGCCGAGACGGAGGCGAATGGGCCAATGAGTATCTTTACGACTTCATCGATCTGCTGATCCTCGACGAGGCGGGTCAAGCCTTGCCCGAGGTTGCAGGCGCTGCCTTCGCTTTGGCAAAACGCGCCCTGGTCATCGGCGACACCAAGCAGATAGAGCCGATCTCAGCCGTGCCCCGCGCCGTCGACGTTGGGAATTTACGCGAGGCTGGTTTGCTCGAGGCGGATGCAGACATTCAAAACCTTGACGCCACGGGTCTTTGCAGCACGTCAGGCAGTGCGATGCGGCTGGCTCAACGGGCCTGTCAGGTTTCGCCTTGGGCGGACCTGGAGCCGGGCCTGTGGTTGTTTGAGCACCGCCGTTGCCATGACGAGATAATAGAGTACAGCAACGCCCTTTGTTACAAGGGCAAGCTTCGCCCCCGTCGTGGGCCCGCGCCAAGCGATGCGTTTTTGCCGG
Source organism: Rhizobium sp. SVR5-9E (assembly GCF_056755095.1). Lineage (NCBI taxonomy): Bacteria > Pseudomonadati > Pseudomonadota > Alphaproteobacteria > Hyphomicrobiales > Rhizobiaceae > Rhizobium > Rhizobium sp. SVR5-9E. The sequence continues at coordinate 10,006 of NZ_JBNDHS010000090.1, forward strand.
CGATGGGATACTTTCATGTCGACGGAAAGGCGGTCCGCGCGAGCAATAGCCGATCAAACCCCACTGAAGCTCAAACAATCGTGGCTTGGATTGTTGAAAACCGCAGGTCTTTGGAGGCGCGATACAATCGCCCGGTAGAGCAAATCGTTGGCATTGTTACCCCTTTTGGAGCGCAGGTCCGCGAGATACGGAGAGCTTGCTCCGCGCACAAGATCACTGTCTCGGGGCGAACGGGCATAACAATCGGAACCGTCCACGCACTGCAAGGTGCTGAGCGTCCAGTGGTGATTTTCTCTCCGGTCTATTCCAAACATGCCGACGGCGGTTTCATCGACGGCTCTCCCAGCATGTTGAACGTAACCGTGTCGCGCGCCAAAGACAGCTTTCTGCTGTTCGGAGACATGGATGTGCTTGCGAATGCGATACCTGGTTCGCCGCGTGCATTGTTGTCGAGCTTCCTCGACCAACCCGGTCTGGAGCTAGGTTTCCAGCCGACGCCACGCGCCGATTTGCAGGAGAGTCAAGGACAGTTGCAAATCCTGCGAGACGCTGCAGAACACGACGCGTTTCTATTGAATGTCTTGTCTGCCGATGCGCGGCGCTACCTGATCGTCAGCCCTTGGATCAAACTGCGCACGATGGAGCGCACAGGCATATTGAAGGCCCTGGAGCTGGCTACTACCCGGAGCGCTAAAATCGACATCTACGCCGACCCTTTGCTGAACGCGAACCTGACACCGAGCGGCACCAATCAAATGGACGAAGCTGCTGGGGCGTTGAAACAGATTGGTGTCACGCTGCACCGTCTTGAGAAGCTTCATAGCAAAATTGTCGCCGTGGATGATGACCTTCTCTGCGTGGGGTCGTTCAACTGGCTAAGTGCCGACCGAGAAGGGAAATATGCACGCCATGAGACTTCTTACATTTATCGTGGCAAGGACGTAGAGGCAGAAATCCGCGTTACAAAAGAAGATCTGAAACGGCGAACCAGCTAAATGATGGAATGACATAGCCGATCCGGCCACTGCATGTCTCCTTCCGGCGTACAGTGCAACTGGCGCCGCCGCGAAAATGCTTTCAGGCGCGCGCGATAACGGCCTTTATGACAAATGTGGGGGCGCCAAGCGGTCATTCGCGCCGACATCGCCGAACGGCAGCTTAGGCCGACAGCCGACGATAGCCTCAGCTGCGTCGCGCCAGAAGCTATCGGTGGCAGTTTCTGCCGAGGCAAATTCTGGATGTCTCCGCCGCATGTTCGGCGTATGATCCTTCTTGGCAATGTTTGGGGTGGGCGAATTCCAATGCGTCATCGCACGAAAACTCACATGGCGATGAGCGCCTTGATTGCCGTGCTGTTCACCTATTTGCTGCTTGCCTATTTCGTCATCCCCGAGATTTGGATTTTTCACGATGCTGACCGAGTTGTTAAAGTTGGCAACATGGTCACGACCACGGAGCAGGGTATTCCCGGCGACCCCATCAATGTCGGTCTTGTCGGTTCGAAGGAAGAAGTGACCCGGGCGTTCGCGGCTGCTGGATGGGATCCAGCCGATAAAATTACCTTGCGCACGTCGATCGATATTGGGTTGAGCGTGGTGCTTGATCGGCCTGATCTCGATGCACCAGTTAGCCCACTGCTTTTCGAGGGCAGAAAACAGGATCTGGCTTTCGAAAAGCCTGTGGGCAGAAGCGCCGACGAACGCAACCATGTTCGTTTCTGGCTGACCGAACAAATCGGCCCAAATCACCGCCCGCACTGGCTAGGCTCGGCGAGTTTTGATCGGGGTGTCGGCTTCAGCCACGATACCGGTCAAATCACGCATCATATCGGCCCGAATGTCGACGCCGAGCGAAACCTGATGATCAGCGATCTTCTCAAGGCCGGACAACTTTTGTCGAGCTATGAGATTGATGGCATCGGAGCGACAAAAGACGGCCGCAACGGAGGCGGTGATCCCTATTTCACCGACGGAAAGGCTCTCATTGGCGTGCTTCAAAACCGGTAGCAGTCCGGACATTCCATGTCCGCGTTGGGCCAGCGGCGGAGGATCGCTGACTTCCGGAATGAGCCGATAGCGGTCATCTGTCGATGTCGCCTTTGCGCCAACAGGAGACGTTAGCTTCAGGTCGCTCGTGCGGCTCCCTTGTCTTCCTTCCGGCTGAAATTCATGTGCGCGAACTGAAACCCCGCCATCTGAAACCCTCCCGATCACAGGAGAAGCTTGCCCACGGGAGGAGCCAGAATCCATGTTATTAGAGACCGAGTAATGACATGGAAGGTGTCGTCGGCCCTCCAGGAGCCCCTGCGGGGCTAGGTACATTAATGATGCCATCATGGGAAGCTCAAGTCCAAACCGAGCATCCTGCTAAGGACAAAGGTGACGAGCCCCACGCCTAGGAGCACTAGTACGAAGACTGCGGCCATCTTGCCGCCCGTGCGTAGCACCGCTCGCCTCTCCCCCTTGTCCCCTTGATCGTAATGCCACTTGATGGCGAAGAACATGGCTGTGCCTAACGCGAGAACCTTGAACGTAACGAAGACTATAGGGACCCAATCCACAATAAAGACCCTCATGTGCATAAGCTACGCGCCTTATGATCTTATTTTAGGCAAACGCATACCACTTATTATGCAACGCTGATATGTAATAGCAGGTGGCGGTTCCTGGCCTTTATCGTTGGATTCGGGAATGACCGTTTAGGGCCGGAAGCAGTCATGGCACCGTGTCCGCATTGCGCCATGTGTGGACATTGACAAGCTCTTAGGGCTGCCTATCGTGCCGTCGGCAAACAGAACTTGGTGGCGGTTATGCCGACGGTGACGCGACATCTGATTGAACGAGGTGATGGAGCTGCTGTCGAGCTTTTTCAAGCTCAGGCCTCCAGTGCCACGCCTGCGGGAGCGATACTGTTTGTCCACGGCAATCAGGGCGGCCTTCTTCTAGGCGCGAGAGAGGTCGTCGATAATGGGGCGTTGCTTCGGTTCTCGTCTCGCTTGAATATCACGGCGGCAGCAGTCTCACAGCCTGGCTTCGGCGCTTCAGACGGCCCTGCCGACTTCTGCGGCCCACGCACGCAGCAGGCGATCATGGCCGCTCTGTCCTTCCTAAAGGAGCAGCCGTCTATCGATCCTGACCGTATCGTTCTTTATGGCAACAGCAGGGGAGCCGTTGCCTCGGCAATGGTAGCTGCTCAAGTTTCCAATCTGCGAGCAGTCGTTCTATCAAGCGGCGTCTATGATCTTAAAGCAGCTTTTAGAAGCAGTTCGGGGGGCCTGCGAAGAGCAATCGAGAATGAAGCAGGCTTGTCGGATGAGGCCTTTCTGGCTCGCTCGGCCTTACACCATGCGCATAACATTCGGTCGGAAACTTTACTTTTGCATGGACGGCACGACGACCGTGCTCCAGTTGCCCAGGCCGAGATATTCTCCGAAGCCCTGTCCGACGCTGGAGTTCCAGTCAATCTCCGCGTGTTCGAATGCGGACATCGTATTCCGCGCGAATTCTCGCAGGGAGTTCTCCGGCCCTTCCTGGAAGGGATATTCGATCCATTCATAACGTATCACTAGGCTCGCATCTCCGCTTCGGGTCGGAAGCGGACTTTCCTCCGACTTGCGGAAGGCGCGGGCCGCGACGGTTTCCTGCGAACGGCGTGGCTGTTCGCGCTTCGGGCTATTCGCTTTCGGAACGCGCCGAAAGCGAACCTGCCCAAGCACGCCGGTACCGACATAGCGCGTTCCGGCGCTAACCCTGCCTCTCGATCTCGCCCGGCCGCCAGGTCTTGTCGAACCAGGCTTCCAGCGGACCGTAAAGACGAAGGATCGCAAACCAGCCCTTACCGGGAATTGTCTGTACCCAATTGTTCTCAAAACCGGCGGGAGCTTTCGGCGCGAAATAGACGTCAATGGAACCGTCCGCGTTCGGCTTCAGTTCCTTGTTGTGGCTGCTGACGCTCGGGAACGGCTGATCGGTTTGCAGCATCCCGCGTGTCTGATTGTCATAGAGGATGATTGACCAAAAATCCCTCGCTGGAATATTGGGCGGGAGATGCAGCTTGTATGTCTTCGCGCCGTCGAATGGGTCACCCTGCGAGTCCTGGACGATCCAAGGGTATTGCGAGCCTTGGCCCACCATCTTCGCTTCCATCGCGGGCGTAACACCGGCGGCGAGGTAGAAGAAGTTGATGGCACCGTCGAGATTGCTGACGCCGGAGGAGACTTCGAACTTGTAGCCGCCGAGATAGGGCAGCCGCCACGCGCTGTTCGGATAGTAGTAGGCTTCAGGACTGCGGATTTTGTAGGTGATCGTCCGCGCCGTGACCGCACCGACATTGGCGGCGTCTTCAAGGATTTTTCGCATCCGCGCATCGGGATTGAAAGGCTTGCCTTTGATGATGCCGATAGAGGCAAAAAGACCGAGAGTTGTCGGATCACTTCCGGTGCTCGGCTCTTCCTGAATGACCTGGTTCAGCAGCGTCCAGAACGAGTAGTCCGTTGGAAACACAAAGTTGGCCGGAACGCCCGAGACGTTCACGAACTTCATTGGCGGCGGGTTCGAGGCCTCCGAAAGCTGATAAATCTTGAGGTTCTTCTTGATTGTTTCGACTGCGGGTTTGGTGGAGCCGTCGACGAGATAGCCTCTGAGGATCAGCCAGCTTCCATAGGTCGCAGGCCGAACAACGAAGTATCCAGACGGTATTTCGCCGGAATAGCCAGGCGGCACCACGAGGTACATGCCGCCCTTGCCCTTGTCCGCGCCGGTGATGCCGACGTCGGCAGACCATTTGTCCCAGAAGTCGTTGATGATGCCGAGAACCTGGGGGGTGCTTCCAGAACCAGGGGGCCTTTGTGCGTGTCGAGCCATATCCAGTTGTAAATCGTGTCGTCGTTCGGCGTGAGTTGGACTGTCCTGGAGTCGGCGAGGTTTTCCAGAATAACGTCCGTCTCATTGTCGGGACCGAACTTGCGAAGGGCATCGCGCATGCCTGCCTGGTTCACCATCGGCAGCGCAAGCAGATAGGCTTGCAACGCCCGTGAGGCATCCAGATTGTCGTAAATCTTCTGGACCGTTTGCGCATCCGGATAGCCATCCCTGAGGATCAAGCTACCGATGGATGTCTCGACCCTATCCGGCGTGGCAACCCCAGGCGCGATGGGAGTTTGATACTTGTATTCTTGCGCCGAGGCGAACGTCGCAATCATTGCGACGGATGCTAGGAGAGCCCGGTGTAGGTTCATGGTTCATCCTATGCCGAGTTTGATATGTTTCGGCAGTAGTAGATCACCACGCTTAGAAGCCAACAAGTACGTTACGGTAAATGTCTCCGCAAAATGGCGGCTTTGGGTCGGAAGCGGACTTTCCTCCCACTTGCGGAGAGCGTGGGCCGCCGGCCGTTTCCTGCGGGCGGCACACGCGTTGCCACAACTCACCGCACCCCCGCCGCCGAGGCAAAGAACGCTTCCGGGCTCTCCACCTCCACCAGTCGCCGCCTCTCGATCTGCCAGAAGCGGTTGCCGACCGCCCTGACGAAGCTGCGGTCGTGGGAAACAAGCAGGCAGCTTGCCTGATGCGCCATCAACTCGCCTTCGAGCGCTTCCTGCCCGTCGATGTCGAGATGGTTGGTGGGCTCGTCGAGCAGATAGAAGTTCGGGTTGGAGAGTCTCAGCACCAGCATTCCGAGCCGCGCTTTCTGCCCGCCTGAAAGCTGGCCGACGGGACGGCCCTGCATCTCGATCGACATGCCGGCCCCAGCAAGCAGCGAACGCGCTCGCTGATCGCCGACGTCGAAGCGCCGGATGATCGTCGCCATCGGCGTATCGGCATCGCGGAGATCGCCAAGCGCTTGGTCGCCATAGCCGAGTACGAGCGAGGGCGTCGCCTTGATGCCGTCCTCGGCTATCGCCGGGTTTTCGATCGCCTTGCGCAGCATCGCGATCAGCCGCGTCTTGCCGGCGCCGTTTTCGCCGAGGAGCACGATCCGGTCTCCCTGGCAGATGAATTGCTTGCCTGTCCTGAAAAGCAGCGTGCCGTCCGGCGTCTGCACGGCCGCATCCTCGAGTGTCACCAGCACCTTGGCATGGGTGCCGCGATTGGCGAGCCGGATCGCCCCTGCGGAGCGCTCGAGATGCGCCGGTTTTGCCGCATCCTCGAGCTTCTCCGCCCGCTGCTTCAACTGCTTGGTTTTCACCACCAGCAGGTCGCTGCCGGAGTTGATGCCGATATTGTTGAGCTTCGCCGCCTGCTTGCGCAACTGCTCGGCCGTCTTCATGTCGCGCTCGTAGCGCCGCGCGTCTGCGGCATCGATCTCGTCGACCGCAAGCCGTGCCCGGCTGTAGGGCAGGGCGAAGACCTGTGATTGCTCCGGCCGCAGGAAAAGCGTGCGGTTCGTCACCGCATCGAGAAAGGCGCGGTCGTGGCTGGCGAGGATCACCGGCACATCGCGGGGCAGGGCGTTCAGCCAGTCTTCCAGCCGCGCGATCTTGCCGAGATCGAGATGGTTGGTCGGTTCGTCGAGCATCAGCAGGTCCGGCTCCGTCACCCAGACGCGGGCAAGCATGGCCAGCCGCTGCCACCCGCCGCTGAGCGCCGAAAGCGGGCGCCGGCGCAGTTCTTCCGGTACCTCCAGCGATTCCAGCACCACGTCGACACGCCAGCTCTCGCTTTCGGCCTGCTCGGCGGGCAGCGCATCGAGAACGGCGTCGTAAAAGCTCCGGCCGAAAAGGGGAGGCGGCACGTTCTGCTCGACATAGCCGACCGTCAGCCCGCGCGCCCTGGTGATCTCGCCTTCCGTCGCGTCGAGCGTGCCGGCGATGCAGCGGAACAGCGTCGATTTCCCGCGGCCGTTGGCGGCAACAAGACCGATCCGGTCGCCGGCATTGACGACGAGGTTGAGCTTGGAAAACAGCGGGCTCGACAGGGTGATGCCGAGGTTGCGGATATTGAGGAGAGTCATGATTTTTCTCTGGTCTTGACCGGGCGATCATCCATCGAGGGCTCTCGGCCATCATCGATGCGATGCGTCAGCGGCGAGTGATAATCGCAGACGCTCGAGCAATAAGCTCGGCGCTGCAGGCCACGAAGGGCAGACCAGGAAGAGAGGCTTTGTGAGAAACGGTCTCTGGTCAGCCCTGCAAACGCATTTGCAGGGCGTTGACGGGGCCACGCTGCCGGTAGAACCGGAAATAGAAATTATGCACGCGACCCTCCTTTCTCTTAGAGCATGGTGCTGAAATACCATCGCGGCCAGGCGAATGCAACCGGACGGTGCCGAGCAACCGCGCACTGCCGACCTTGCCACCCGACCTTGCCCGATGCTGCCGGCTGCTATAAGCGCCGATCCGACAGATGCTGATTTTCAGGAGAGACGCCGATGGTGGGCGATGACGACGATTATGTCTATGACGAAGGGACGGGCGAATGGCGCCCGTCGTCGGAAATCGCCGCGGCCGCGACGGCCGCCGCCGAGGTGCGCGATGCTTCCGGAAACGTCCTGAAGGACGGCGATTCCGTCACTCTCATCAAGGATCTGAAGGTCAAGGGTGCCGGCCAGACCCTGAAACAGGGCACGGTCATCCGCTCGATCCGCCTGACGGACAATCCCGAAGAGATCGACTGCCGCCACGATACGATCAAGGGCTTGGTGCTGCGCACGGAGTTTGTGCGCAAGCGGTGAGGGGGCGCTGTGTGGCGTGGCGCACCCCCCTCTGCCCTGCCGGGCATCTCCTCCACAAGGGGGGAGATTGGATGGAGCACTCGCTCGCTCAGCTATTCTGCAAGATCCCTACTGTCGTATCGGTCGATGATGCCCGGGGAGCCCGCCAATTGTGATCTCCCCCCTTGTGGGGGAGATGCCCGGTAGGGCAGAGGGGGGTACCCTCACACATCATGCGTTCCCCTCCTACCGCTTCAGGCTCCCCAAAATCCCGCGCACCAGCGCCCGGCCGACCTGGGTCGCCACCGTTCGCGCCACGCTCTTCATCGCCGCTTCCACGACGGTCTCGCGCTGGTAGCCGGAGGAGCGCCCGCGGGCTTGGCCGCGGCCCGCCCGGTCGTCGCCGCTGTCGCCGCCAAAGCCCGGCAGCGTCCAGCCGGAGGTCGTGCCGGCCTCGGTCGGCTGCTGCCTCGCGGCCTCTTGCTGCGCGCGCTGAGCGGCTTCGGATTCGGCCGCCTTCTTGGCGCGGGCGGCGAGGATCTCGAAAGCGGATTCGCGATCGACATCCTCGTCATAAAGGCCGAGCACGGGGCTCTTGTCCATGATCTGCTGGCGCTCGGCATCCGTTACCGGGCCGACGCGGCCGGACGGCGGGCGGATCAGCGTGCGCTCGACGATCGACGGCGCCCCCTTGGCCTCCAACGTCGAAACCAGCGCTTCGCCGGTGCCGAGATTGGTGATCACGGTGGCGCAATCGAAGGCAGGGTTGGGGCGGAAGGTGTCGGCGGCAGTCTTCACGGCCTTCTGCTCGCGCGGCGAATAGGCACGAAGCGCATGCTGCACGCGGTTGCCGAGCTGGGCGAGCACGGTTTCCGGCACGTCGAGCGGGTTCTGCGTGACGAAATAGACGCCCACGCCCTTGGAGCGGATCAACCGCACGACCTGCTCCACGCGCTCGGTCAGCACCTTCGGCGCGTCGTTGAACAGCAGATGCGCCTCGTCGAAGAAGAAGACGAGCTTCGGCTTGTCGGGGTCGCCGACTTCCGGCAGCTCTTCGAAAAGTTCCGACAAGAGCCACAGCAGGAAGGTGGCGTAAAGCCTGGGATTCATCATCAGCTTGTCGGCCGCAAGCACCGAAATCTGCCCGTGGCCGTTGTTGCTGGTGCGCATGATGTCGGTGATTTTTAGCGCCGGTTCGCCGAAGAATTGTTCGGCCCCCTGCTGTTCGAGGACGAGCAGCGCGCGTTGGATCGAGCCGATCGAAGCCTTGGAAATCAGGCCGAACTGGCTCGAAAGCTCACTCGCATTCTCGCCCATGTAGTTCAGGAGCGAGGAAAAGTCCTTGAGATCGAGCAGCGGCAGGCCTGCCTTGTCGGCGATCTTGAAGGCGATGTTGATGACGCCCTCCTGCGGCTCGGAAGCATCCATCAGGCGGGCGAGCAGCAGCGGCCCCATCTCGGCAATCGTGGTGCGGACCCGGTGCCCCTTCTCGCCGAAGAGGTCCCAGAAGATGACCGGGAACTGGTCGAATTCGTAGTCGGTAAAGCCGATCTGCTCGGCGCGCTTGGTGAGAAAATCCTTCGGCTCGCCCTTCTCGGCGATACCGGAAAGGTCGCCCTTGATGTCGGCGCAGAAGACCGGAACGCCGGCCCGGGAAAAACCCTCCGCCAGCACCTGCAGCGTCACCGTCTTGCCCGTGCCGGTCGCGCCGGTCACCAGTCCATGGCGGTTACCGAACCTGAGGTCGAGATATTCCGGTTTGTTGATGCTGTCGTCAGGATTGCGGCTGGCGCCGATGAAAATCTTGCCGTCCTCGAGCATGAAGCAGTTCTCCCTCCGGCCGATGCGCCGCTTGCGTTCAAATGCGGCAATCATGGTCCGCCGCATTCATTTTGCCATCGTCTGTCTGTTATAAGCAGGGAGAGGCATGGCGACAACTGCAGGCATGCCTTGAGTCAGGGAAGAAACTCGAATAACGCTGACGTTAACGTCAAATGACAGGAGGCTGACGATGAATGAAGTTGTGACCCAGATCGCCGATCGCGTAGGCATTGCCCCCGATCTGGCAGAGAAGTCGGTGGGCATGATGCTCGGCTTCCTGCAGCGCGAGGCGGAGGACGGCCCGGTCGCACAGATGATCGAGGCAATCCCAGGCGCCGCTGATCTCGTCGCGAAGTTCAACGGCGAAGGTGCGGGCGGTGGCGGCCTGCTTGGGGGCTTGATGGGTGCGCTCGGCGGCGGCGGCATCATGGGCCTTGGCCAGCAGCTGATGAGCCAGGGCCTCGGCATGGGCGAAATCACCGCGCTTGCCAAGGAAACCATCGCGGTCGCCAAGCAATATGCCGGCGAAGACGTCGTCGACCAGGTCGTCGCTTCGGTCCCCGGTCTCAGCCAGTTCGTCTGATCACATCCGGATTTCACGCAACGGACGGCCCTGCGCCGTCCGTTTTCGTTTCAGGGAGGGTTTCATGCCGGTATGGCGTCCTGACAAACGTATCAGGGTGAAGGTGCTTGGTCTTGCCTGGCGCGGCGAGGAATTGCTGGCCGCAGAGATCGAACGTGACGACGGCACCGTCAAGGGCGTGCGTCCGCTCGGTGGCGCCATCGAGTTCGGCGAGACGCGTGAGCAGGCGCTGCACCGCGAATTCGGAGAGGAACTGCAGACAGATATCCGGATCCTGGGCGCCTGGCAGGCAATCGAGAATCTCTATGAGCATGAGGGCATGACCGGCCATGAGATCATCTTCGTTGCGCCGATCGAACTGCTCGAACCATCGCTTTACGAGCGGGAGGAAATCCGCTTCATGGACGGCGTCGCTGCCGTCGCAAGGTGGTTCAATCCGGCGCAACTTTCGGCTTCGAGGCTGGCACTTTATCCGATTGGTTTGATTGGCGCCCTAAAGCCGTAAGCAGCTTGGTTTCCAATCGCCGAATTTGCCTGCTGGAAGGGCGGAACAAAAGCATCGCTTCTGCTGTTTCTGCCGCGATCATCGCACCGGAAGGATCATGATCATGCGCAGGCTCATTTCAGTGACATCCATAGTGCTTCTGTCCATTGCAGCCCCGGCCCTGGCCCAGTCCAGCATGGGCATCGATCCGAACGGCCGTTTCGATGGCAGTCCGCCGCCCGGCACGTCGCCGGAATATGATGCGCAGCAGGGAGGCTTCGAAATCCCCCTCGATCCGATCGAGACCGGCAGCATCGCCATCAGTCGCCCGTCCACCTGGCAGGCACCCTGCGCTCCGCGGCGCGAAGGCATGCGCAGCCGCGGCGACGGTTCGGTCAACGCGGCCTGCCCGGATCAGAGCAACTAAGGTCGCTGCCTGGGCCTCTAAATCCCGACCGCCCGCGTTAACGCGGGCGGTGACGCCATTTGCGCTCAAGAGAGAATAGCCCGCGGCTCGAGAAATGCCTCCAGCCCGGAGACGCCGAACTCACGGCCGACGCCGGACTGCTTGAAGCCGCCGAAGGGGGCAAGCGGCTCATGCGGTGCGCCGTTGATCACCACGCGGCCCGATTCCATCCGCTCGGCGACCCGCTTGGCATGGTCGAGGTCGCTCCCATGGATATAGGCCTGCAGGCCATAGCTGGTGTCGTTGGCAATGCGGATCGCGTCCGCTTCGTCCTTGTAGGCGATGACGGAAAGCACCGGCCCGAAGATTTCCTCGCGGGCGATCCGCATGCTGTTGTCGACGTTGACAAAGACCGTCGGGCGGACGAACCAGCCGCGCTCGATGCCCTCCGGGCGGCCCGTGCCGCCGGTCAGGATCTGCGCACCTTCCTCCTGGCCGAGCCGGATAAAGGACTGTACCCGATCATATTGTTTCTGGCTCACCATCGGCCCGACGCGGACTTCGGGATCCCTCGGATCGCCGGTCTTGACCGCTTCGATGCCAGCTTTGAGCCGCGGCAGGATGTCCGCAAGCCTGCTTTCCGGTACAAGGATGCGCGTTCCGGCGATGCAGGCCTGGCCGCTATTGGCAAGCCCCGCCATCAGCACCGCCGGGATGGCGGTATTGAGGTCGGCGTCTTCCAGAATGATGTTCGGCCCCTTGCCGCCGAGCTCCAGCGTTACGCGCTTCAGCGTCTCGGCGCCCGCTCGCAGGATCTGCTTGCCGACATCAGTCGAGCCGGTGAAGCTCACCTTGGCGATATCGGGATGCGCGCTGAACTCGGCACCCACCACATCGCCGCGGCCGTTGACGATATTGAACACGCCCTTCGGCAGGTCGGCCTCATGCAGGCATTCGGTGATCAGCTGCGTCTGGATGGCGCTCATTTCGCTAGGCTTGATGACCACCGTCGAACCCGCCGCCAGCGCGGTCGCAAGTTTGGAGCAGATGAAGCCGTAGTTGCTGTTCCATGGCGTGATCGCGGCGGCGACGCCGAGCGGCTGCATCGTCACGTCGGCGTGGCCGATCTTCCGCGTGAAATCGTAATTCTCCAGCGTTTCGGCCATGCTCAGGAAGGTCGAGGCGGCATGCGGTACGGCAAAGCCGGTGAAATATTGCGGCGCGCCGTATTCCTCCGCCATCGCCGCGGTCATCTCCTCGGCGCGGGCGGACACGGCAACGCTCAGCCGCTTCAGCATGTCGATCCGCTCCGCCTTGCTTGTGCGCGAAAAGGCCGGAAAGGCGCGCTTGGCGGCGGCGATCGCCGCGCGGGCGTCCTCGCGGTCGCCAAAGCGAACGGTGCCGATCTTCTCTTCGGTGGAGGGGTTGAAGAGGTCGGCAATTTCCTCGCCGTACGGCGTCACGAAAGCACCGTCGATATAGATCTCAGTAATATTGCGCATCGCTTTTCTCCTTTGTGCGATACGCCCTATCTGGCATCGGCCGATTGCTCTGATAAGCTGGCCAATATCGGACAGGCTGATAAGGGTTTGCGGACAATGATGCGAGGCACGCTGGCGGAGCTGGAAGCGGTAGTGGCGGTCGCGGCGCGCGGCGGCTTCCGGGCGGCAGCCCGCGAACTCAGCATTTCCTCCTCGGCGCTCAGCCAGCAGGTCGCAGCCCTCGAAGCCCGGCTCGGCGTGCGCCTCTTCAATCGCACGACCCGCAGCGTCACGCTGTCCTCGGCCGGCGAGCAATTCGTGGCGGAAGTCACGCCGGCGCTCGCGGCTATCCGCAACGCCATCGACCTCACCGACGAGCACCGATTGGAACCGTCCGGAACGCTGCGCCTCAACACCTCCATCGGCGCCGCGCGCATGATTCTCTCTCCGCTCGCGTTCGAATATCTGCGGCGCTATCCGCGCATGCAGGTGGAGATCGTCACCGAGGGTGCGCTGGTCGATATCAACGCCCAGGGCTTCGATGCCGGCTTGCGCATCCTGGAATCCGTGCCGCCGGACATGATCTCGGTCCCCGTCAGCCGCTTCATCCGCCCGGCAATCGTCGGCTCGCCCGGCTATTTTGAGGAAAAGGGCACGCCGCTTGTCCCCGCCGACCTGCAGTCCCACCGCTGCATCCGCGCCCGCATGGCAAGCGGCTCTCTCTATCGCTGGGAATTCGAAAAACGCGGCGAAGCCTTCACCATGGATGTTCCGGGGTCGCTGACATTGGACGAAAGCGACCTGATGCTGCGGGCGGCGCGGGAGGGGGCAGGCCTTGCATATCTCAACGAATGGCAGGTCGCGGACGACGTTGCCGCGGACCGCCTCGTTCAGGTTCTGGCGGACTGGACTCCGCCCTATCCGGGCCTCTGCCTCTATTATCCCGGCCGCCGTCATATTCCGGCAAAGCTGCGCGCCTTCGTCGACCTCATCAAGGAGATGAGACAGGATTGATGAGGCTGATAGCCGCTTACTGCCCGTCTTTTTTCGTTGCCTCGCCGATCGCGTGCCATTTCCGGCCGTCGCGCTCGATGAGTTCATTGGCGCAAGTTGGTCCCGTGCTGCCCGGCGCGTAGAGCTCTGGCGTCTTGCTGTCCTTCGCCCAGATGTCGAGAAAGGGCTGTACGGCCGCCCAGCCGGCTTCGATGCCGTCGGCGCGCTGGAACAGTGTCTGGTCGCCGATGAAGAGGTCGTAGAGGAGCGACTCGTAGCCGGTCATCTTGCCGATGTCGAACTTGTCGGCATAGCGGAAGTCGAGCGACACCGGCACCGTTTCGACGGAAAGTCCCGGCGACTTGATGGAGATCTCTATGCTCATGCCCTCGTCGGGCTGCACCTGGATGATCAGCCGGTTCGGCGGAAGGTTATACCGCACGTCCGTTTCACGGAACTGCGTGAAGGGCACCGGGTGGAACTGGACGACGATCTCGGTATCGCGTGCCGTCAGCGCCTTGCCGGTCCTGAGATAGAAGGGAACGCCAGCCCAGCGCCATGTGTCGGCGTAGAGCTTCAGCGCGACGAAGGTCTCCGTCCGGCTGTCGGGAGCCACGTCCTTCGTGTCCCGGAAGGCCGGAAGATCGGTGCCATTGAGCGTGCCCGCCCCATAGGCGCCGCGCACCGCATGCGCCTCGGCTTCCTCGGGCGTAAAGATGCGCAGCGCCTTCAGCACCTTGCTCTTCTCGTTGCGGATCTCCTCGGCGTCGAAACCGTTCGGCGGCTCCATGGCGATCATCGCAAGAAGCTGGAACAGGTGGTTGGGGATCATGTCGCGCAGCGCGCCGGTCGCGTCGTAGAATTTGCCGCGCGTGCCGACGTCGACGATCTCGGCGGCGGTGATCTGCACATGGTCGATAT
>NZ_JBNDHS010000091.1:0-22807 GCF_056755095.1 Rhizobium sp. SVR5-9E
ATGGGTGCAGGATGGTGCCGCCGCGCTGCGACGCATCGCTGACGGCGGTATCGACGCGGTGGTGCTCGATCATACGCTGGAAACAGAACTTGGCCTTGATTTCCTGCCGCAATTAATGGCGCTGCCTGATCGTCCCCCTGTCGTCTATGCGACAGGCGCCAACGACACCGGCATTGCCGTGGCAGCGTTAAAGGCGGGTGCGGATGACTATGTGCTCAAGGGCAGTTCCCCCGACTACTTCGATCTGGTCGCGGCGACGCTGGAACAAAGCCTGGAGCGGGCGCGCTTCCGGCGGGAGACAGCCGAGGCGCAAGAGCTGATCCGCCAGCAGCGGGACCGCGCCGAGCTGCTGCTTGCGGAAGTCAATCATCGCGTCGCGAACAGTCTCGGCCTCGTCGGCGCACTGATCCGCATGCAGTCGTCGATCTTGACGGACCAGGTGGCGATCGACGCGCTGCATGAAACGCAGTCGCGCATCAATGCTATCGCGAGTGTTCACCGGCGTCTTTACGACAGTCGCCAGATCGGCAAGGTCCAGGTTGATGAATACCTCCAGAATCTGCTGAGCGAGCTGGAGGCTTCCATCCGCGACGACAAGCGGCCTCACCGCGTCGTGCTGACGGCAGGCCCGATCAATCTGCCGACGGACAAGGTCGTCACGCTTGGCCTTATTGTCGGCGAACTCGTTACCAATGCTTTCAAATATGCCTATCGTGAAGGCGTGCACGGCGAGATTCGGGTTATCGTCGAACAAATCGATGAGGAGTTGCATCTCGTTGTCGAAGACGATGGCGGCGGCTTCGATCACTCGAGCCCTGCGAGAGGGAGCGGCCTCGGCACGAAGATTCTGGCTGCCATGGCCGCAAGCCTGAAGTCGGAACTCACTTATGATCCGGCGTGTCGCGGCACGCGCGCCATTTTGATTTTTCCCGTCAGTTGACCGGCGCTAGGGGGCAAAGTGACGATCAAGATATGTGCACCGGAGGAGGTCTATTCCTTTTGGTTCGAAAGATGCAGCCGCGAAAAGTGGTTTCAGTCGACGCTGTCGCTGGATGAGGAAATTCGAGACCGCTTCCGGGATACGCACCTGGCGTTGGCGGGAGGCGTTATCGGGTCCTGGCATGCCAGCCCAAAGAACCGGCTTGCGGCGGTCATCGTCCTCGATCAGTTCCCTCGGAATATCTACCGGAACACACCGCTTGCCTTTGCGACGGATGGATTGGCGCTTTGCGAGGCGAAACTGGCCATCGATGCCGGCGCCGACCGGCTCGTCGATAGAGAATGCAGGGCGTTTTTCTATATGCCTTTCGAGCACGCCGAAGACATAGCGGCGCAGGAGCAGTCGGTGACCCTGTTTCAGGCCCTAGGCGACGCCGATTATCTCGACTATGCGATTCGCCATCGCGACGTGATTGCTTCTTTCGGCCGGTTTCCCCATCGCAATGCCATCATCGGAAGAGCCTCGACCGCGGCAGAATTGGAGTATCTTGCGAAGCCTGGCGCCGGCTTCTGAGAGGCGGAAAAAGAACATCCGCCTTTCTGTCGCCTTTCTTTGCTATAAAACACGGCCTCATCACGAAGAGAATCCTAGCGGGGACATTTTGCGGCCGAAACTCATTCTGCTCCTGTCATTTCTTTACCTGATTTTTGCGCTGTCTGCTGGTGGTCTGCCTGGCGGCTCCGCCGCTGCGCAGGAACAGCCGCAAGTTCAGGAGCAGCCGCAAGCGCAGGCTCAGGCACAGCAGGCGCCAGCCCCGGTTGTCGATTCACCGCTCGATCAAGCCGTCAAGGATATTGAAAAGGCCAAGTCGAAGCTCGCCTCCCTGCAGGAGAGCGTGAAGCAGAACGCCACCGACGACGATGCGCTCGTCGGGCTGTCCGCGCAAGTGGACGAATTGGGGCGCAATATTCTCGCGAGCTCGGTCACTCTCCGGCCGCGCCTCGAGCAGATCACGAATCGTCTTGCCGAGATCGGCGATCCGCCGAAGGACGGGCAGCCGCCGGAAGCGAAGATCGTGACCGACGAGCGGAACGCCCTGATGGCCGAACGTTCGCAGATCAACGCCGTGACCGGCGACGCTGAAAACCTCTCGCTTGGCGTCAACAAGCTGATGAACGAAGTGGCTGAAACCCGCCGCCGTCTCTTTGCCGCGACATTGCTGAGACGCACCGAGGTTTCGGCTTCTGTTTATGGCGATGCCGGCACGGCGTTTGTCAAGGAGGTCAGCGAATTCCAGCAGGCGCTTTCGAGCTGGCTTAGTTTCGCCTGGAAGTTCAAACGCTTCGCGCTGTTTGCGGCAATCTTTATGTCGCTCGGAACGGGCCTGATCATGCTTTCAGGCGGTTACCGCATGTTCGGCCGCTATTTGACGCGGGATGAGGGTGTCGAGAATCCCTCCTATATCAGTCGGCTCTCCGTTGCCTTCTGGTCAACGCTGATCCGGACATTCGCGCTTGCCGCGGTGCTGGTCACATCCTATTTTTTCCTCAACGGTTTCAATGTGTTGAGGCCGGACATCGCGCCGGTTGTCGCGGCTCTTTTCGCGGCGATCGGACTTATCTATTTCGTTGCCCGATTTAGCAATGCAATCTTTGCGCCACGCGAACCACACTGGCGGCTGGTGCGGCTATCGAACCGCGGTGCGCAATCGATCGGCGCATGCCTGCTGGCAATGGCGATCGTCAACGCCCTCGACTATTTCTTCAGCTCCATCAGCGAGGCCATGGGCTCACCGCTGATTCTGACTGTCGTCAGGAGCCTGATCGCCGCCTTGATCATTGGTCTGATCCTGATTGCGGCCTCCTTCGGCCGGCCCATGCTGGCGCGCAGCGGCGACCCCGATGCGCCCGGCCGGCACTGGCCGCGTGGGATGGCGATCATCCTCCGCCTTCTCGGCTTCGGTCTTATCGTGACGGCATTGACAGGCTATGTCGGCCTTGCGCGCTTTGTGGCGACGCAGCTCATCATCACCGGCGCCATCGTGGTGACCACGTATATCGGCCTGCTCTTGGGCAAGGCGATTTCCAGGCAGGAGAGTTTCGGCGACACCTTCGTCGGCCGCTTTCTGAGAACCCGCTTCAACATGGGGCCGGTTGCGATCGACCAGGTCGGCCTCGCAGTTGGCTTCGCAATCTATGGCGTCGCACTCCTGACCGGCATTCCGCTGACCCTGCTGCTCTGGGGTTTCCATATCCAGGATCTTGAGCTGATCGCCTACCGGCTTCTCACCGAGGTCCGCCTTGGCGGCATCAGCATTTCCCTGCTGGGCATCTTTACCGGCATCCTGCTCTTTGCCGGCGGCTATCTCGTGACCCGCTGGATTCAGCGCTGGCTCGACAGCAACGTCATGGCGCGAAGCCATGTCGATATCGGCGTGCGCAACTCCGTAAAGACCGGCATCGGTTATCTCGGCATCGCTCTCGCGTCGATCATCGGCGTTTCAGCGGCAGGGATCGACCTGTCGAACCTTGCACTTGTCGCTTCCGCCCTCTCGGTCGGTATCGGTTTCGGCTTGCAGAACATCGTCTCGAATTTCGTGTCGGGTCTGATCCTTCTCGTGGAGCGGCCTTTCAAGGTCGGCGACCACGTCGTGTCGGGAGCGGCGGAAGGCATCGTGACGCGGATTTCCGTACGTGCCACGGAGATCGAGACTTTCCGGAAGCAGTCGATCATCGTGCCAAATTCCGAACTCATCAACGCTGCGGTCGGAAACTGGACGCATCGCAACAAGATCGGACGTTCGGAGATCCCGGTTTTCGTCAGCTATGATGCCGATCCGCAGAAGGTCATGGATATTCTGCTCGAACTGGTCAATGAGGCTCCTTTCGTGCTGCGTAATCCGGAGCCGCATGTCGAGTTCCTGCGTTTCGGCACCTACTCGTTGGATTTCGAACTGCGCTTTATGCTGGCGGATATGGGTGAGGGCCTGAAGGTGAGAAACAACCTGCGCATCGCCATCCTCAAACGCTTCAAGGAAGAAGGGATCGAGATCCCGTTGCCGCAGAGCGATGTCGTTTTTCACCGTGACAACGCGCCGGTTTCGGCAAAGGAGCCCTCCTTAATGATCGCGGACGACGGGCAGGAGGACGAAGGCGAAAGGGACGACGGAGCGGTGCGCCAGTTGCGGGGCAAGACCGCCGATCGCTCTCTCAAAAGCTAGTCGCTTTATTCAGGGATCATTCAGAGGCTTGTGCTTATAAAGCCTGGGTAATCGGGATTTCGCTGCTGGGGGCAGCAGCGCCGAGATACACCAGGGGAGGGCGCTCGCTGCGCCGCATTGAATGGCAAGGTTTGCCGTTGCACTGCTTCTTTCACTTCTCGCCGCCGGAGGCGCTCATTCGGCGACAATCACCAACACCAATCCGGCACCGGTCGTCCTTGTCATCACCGAAGGCGGCAACCGCGTGGAGGTGGTGGTCGATGCCGGTGCTTCCGAAATGCTTTGCAGCACAGGCTGCTTCATGATGACGCCAGACGGTGACCGCATCGGTCTTACTGGCGGCGAGACGGTTGATATCGTCAAAGGCACTGCCGTCATAAAATAGGCGCTCGCCGAACCCGCGCGTCCCGAAATTTCGCCGAAATCATATTTGGCGCTTGTCTATTCGCATGTCGTCGCGGCAAGCTTTTCGCATGTCGTAAACAGGCGTTTGGGGAACCGTGCCTCACTGCATAGTCCCGAATAGTGATTTTCGTCCGGCCCTTCCGGATGCTCAGTTGAACAGAGGGTAATTTCTCCATGAAGACACATGCGCGGGCAGTGGTCATCGGCGGCGGCGTCGTCGGCGTTTCGACGCTCTATCACCTTGCAAGGAAGGGCTGGGACGATGCCGTCCTGATTGAGCGCAAGGAGCTGACCTCCGGCTCGACCTGGCATGCCGCGGGACTTCTGCCGCTCTTCAACATGAGCTATTCGGTCGGCCAGATCCACAAATACTCGGTTCGCTTCTACCAGGAACTGCAGGAAGAGACCGGCATGAATGTCGGTTTCAGCCAAGTCTCCAACATCCGTCTGGCTCGCACCAAAGACCGCTGGGACGAGTACATGTACTATGCCGGCATCGCCGAGACGATCGGCGTCAACGTCAAGATCCTGACGCCCGAAGAGGTCAAGGAGGTCTGGCCGCTCTGCGAGACCGACGGCCTGCTCGGCGCGATCCAGCATCCCGACGATGGCTACATCCAGCCGGCCGACCTGACGCAGGCGCTCGCCAAGGGCGCCCGCGACCGTGGCGCCACCATCTACCGCAACACGACGGTCACGGCCATCGAGCAGCAGCCGGATGGGATCTGGAAGGTGACGACGGACAAGGGCGAGATCACCGCCGAGCACATCATCAGCTGTACGGGCAACTTTGCCCGCAAGACGGGCGAGATGGTCGGCATCAACATCCCGGTCATTCCGGTCGAGCATCAGTACATCGTTACCGAACCGCATCCTGAGATCCTCGCGCGTAAGGCCAAGGGCCTGCCGGAGATGGGCGTGCTGCGCGAATCTGACAGCGCCTGGTACATGCGCGAGGAAAACGGCGGCCTCATCCTCGGCCCTTATGAACACGGCGCGCCGGTGTGCTATGTCAATGGCCCGTCGGACGAGAGCGAATACGAGCTTTTCCAGGAAGATCTCGATCGCCTGATGCCGCACATCGAGGCCGCCATCGCCCGCGTTCCGGCCTTCGGCGAAGTCGGCATCAAGAAGGTTTATAACGGCGCGATCGCCTATACTCCGGACGGCAACCCGATCGTCGGTCCGGCGCCGGGCCTCAAGAACTTCTGGCTCAACGAAGGGCACTCCTTCGGCATCACCGCCGCCGGTGGTGCGGGCTGGCAGCTTGCCGAATGGATCGTCGATGGCGAACCGACCGTCGACATGATGGGCGTCGATCCGCGCCGATTCGGTCCTTATGCGACTGAAGGCTACCTGATCGCCAAGAACGAGGAAGCTTACGCCAACGTCTTCACCATGCACTATCCGGACGAAGAGCGGGCCGCCGCCCGTCCGCTGAAGACGACGCCAGTCTATGACCGCCTGAAAGAGATGGGCGCCGTATTCGGCTCCGTCTATGGCTGGGAACGCGCGAACTGGTTTGCGCCCGAAGGCTACGACCTTCCGAAGGACCAGATCGGCGTCGGCGCCGATGTTCTCACCAACCATAACCACTCCACGCCAACCGAAGATGGCCGCATCCTCGAAAAATGGTCGTTCCGCCGCTCGAACTATTTCGAGCATGTCGGCAACGAGGTCATGAACGTTCACAGAAATGTCGGCGTTCTTGACATGTCGGCCTTCGCGAAGATGGAAGTCTCCGGTCCCAGCGCGCGCGCCTGGCTGGAATCGATTTTCGCCAACGCCATTCCGAAGAAGCGCGGCCGTATCGCACTCTGCCATATGCTGACGGTGCGGGGCGGTGTGCGGGCTGAATTCACGGTCTATGAGTGGGCGCCGGGCCGCTTTTATCTCGTGTCCGCAGGTGCCTACGAAGCGCATGACCACGACTATCTGCGCAAGCTCGCACCGGCCGATGGTTCGGTTCGCCTGCAGCCGATCACCCAGCGTCTCGGCGTGCTCGTGCTCGCCGGTCCGAAGTCCCGCGACGTTCTCAAGAAGCTCACGCGCGCAAGCCTGGAGAACAAGGATTTCCCCTGGCTCACAGGCAAGGAGATCTCCGTCGGCGCCGCAACGGCGCATGCGCTCCGCGTCAACTTCGTCGGCGAACTCGGCTGGGAACTCCACCACCCGATCGAAATGCAGAACTACATTTTCGACAAGCTGATGGAAGCCGGTGCCGAGTACGGCATCAAGCCCTTCGGTATTCGCGCCATGCTCTCGATGTCGGTCGAGAAGTCCTATCGCCTGATCCCGCGCGAAATGTCGATCGAGTACAATGCCTATGAATCGGCGCTCGACCGCTTCATCAAGCCGGAGAAGGAATTCCTCGGCCGCGAGGCTTTGCTTGCCTACAAGGAAAAGGGCCTCAAGTGGAACTTTGCGACGCTGGTTGTCGAGGCTGGCAACGACGTCGACGCCCGTGGCTCCGAAGCCATCTACAATGAGGCCGGCGAGCTTGTCGGCCGCGCGACGAACGGCACTTTCGGCTTCCGCATCAACCGCTCGCTGGCGCTTGCCATGCTGCGGCCGGACTATGCCAAGGACGGCACCAGGCTGAAGATCAAGATCCTCGGCACGATGTATAATGCCACGGTCGTTGGAGAAAGCCCGTTCGACGCGGAGAATGCAGCGCTTCGCGCATAATCTCTTAAGCATAAGTCGAGAAATCGAAGGCGGTCCCGATGGGCCGCCTTTTTCTTGTGGCCAACAATACGGCAGTTAACAATTGTTCAAACGAGTTGAGGTATCGATTTTCAGGGGAATAGAAGTTTTCAATCAAAAGGTTTCTTATGTCTTTTTTAGGCATTTCGGGAATGCAGTATTCCGGCGAGATGTTTGCCGGGGCGCGTATTCTTCTGGCCGAGGATTCCAATGTCTTTACGTCGATGATCAGCAAGCGGCTGAAAGAGCTTTTCGACATCGACGTTGAGATCTGCCGCAGTTTCGAGGATCTGCAACTCGCCTACGACAAGTCTATCGAGCCGATCACGCTGGCGATCTCGAACATCAATCTGCCCGGCGCTGAAAAAGGCGAAGCGCTGGAGTACCTGGTCGATCTCAGTATTCCGACGATCGTCTTCACCGGTACATTCCATGAGGGCCTGCGCGACGAGTTGATCGCGAAGGAAATCGTCGACTACATCCTCAAGGACAATGTCTTCGCCGTCGATCTGCTGGCGGAATCGATCTGCCGTTTTCTCACCAACAAGCGCCACCACGTTCTGATCGTCGACGACAGCGCAACGGCTCGGGCGCTCCTTTCCAGCCGCCTGAAGCGCTACAACTTCCGCGTCAGTGTCGCCGAGAGTGGTGCCAAGGCGCTTGATATCCTGAAGACCAATCCGGATATCGGGCTGATGGTCACCGACTACAATATGCCCGACATCGACGGCTTCGAGCTGACGCGGCGCATCCGCGCCACGATCGGCTCGCATCGGCTGCGCATCATCGGCGTTTCTTCCTCGTCCAACCGGCTGCTTTCGGCGCGGTTTCTGAAAGCAGGCGGCAACGATTTCATGCTGCGGCCCTTTATCGACGAGGAGTTCTATTGCCGAGTCAACCAGAACCTCGACACGCTGCTGCAGATCCAGACGATGAGGAAGGAGCGGACGGTTGCGTGACGCGAAAATAGAGCGCGATACGAGTAGGAACTCTGGATGAATCAGAACGCGCCCGTTGTTCACTCACGAATTCTTGCAATTTTAGGTTTCTTTGCTGCCGTTCCGGCGCTTCAATCTTCGTGGCCTCTCGGTTATCGTCCATGCCACTGCAATGAAGGCCGATTCGGGCTTTCACTGCGTTTCGGCACATAGGCGGGCTGTATGGCGTTTCCAGCGGATTTCAATCGGGATGGCTCAGGCCCGCGCTTCGGCAGCCAGACAATACTTCTGGTTGAAGATTCCCGGATGTTTTCCGCTGTGCTCTGTCACCGATTCCAGACGGAACTCGGCCTCCACGTCAAACCATGCTCTTCGTTGAAAGCACTGCAGGACGCCCTGTCGCAGGATGGTCACGGCTATACAATGGCGGTCGTCGACCTGAATTTGCCGGATTCTCCCTATGGCGAGGCGCTCGACTGCACGGTCGAGCATAATATTCCCGCGATCGTTTTCACCGCAACCTTCGATGTTGCCATCCGCAACCGGGTGATGCAGCGGAACGTCATCGATTACGTCCTCAAGGACAATGAATTTGCCCTCGACAATCTGGTCGCGGCCGTCCGCCGTGCGATGCTGAACCGGAAGACGCGCGTTCTCGTTGTCGATGACGTCACCTCTGCGCGCCAGGTTCTCGTCGATCTTCTGAAGGCGCAGCAATACATAGTCGTCGAGGCGACCTCTGGGCTGGAGGCCTTGGCTGCACTTGAGACTTACGGCGACATCGAGATCGTGGTGACGGATCACCATATGCCGGATATGACGGGCTACGAGCTGACACGCCGCATCCGCCATCGCTTCGGTTCCGAGAATATGCGGGTCGTGGGTATCTCGTCCTCCACCGACCGGATGCTGTCTGCGAGCTTTCTGAAGGCCGGGGCAAGCGATTTCGTCTACAGGCCGTTCGTGGCCGAGGAGCTTCAATGGCGCATTGCCAACAACGTCGAAACGCTGGCGCAGATGAAGCAGCTGCGGGCGGCGGCGGCATGCGATTATCTCACCGGTCTTTATAATCGCCGCTATTTCTTCGACCACGGCCCGAAGATTGTGAACGAGTGCCTGAGACAGAAGTCCCCTAGTTCCGTTGCCATCCTCGACATCGATCATTTCAAGCGGCTGAACGACACATATGGGCACGAGATCGGCGACAAGGTGCTGAAGGCGGTCGCCAATCGCCTCGCGGCGATGTTCGAAGGCAGCGACAACCTGCTCTCGCGCCTCGGCGGCGAGGAGTTCTCGATCCTTTTTCCGCTGATGGATTCCACCTCCGCAACGAAGCTTTGCGATGAGATCCGCTCGGATATTTCGCGGCTGAAGGTAACGGCCGACGATGAGGAGCTATCGGTTACCGTGTCGATCGGCGTCGCTGAAGTATCCGGCTACGAAACCTTCGACAACTATCT
This sequence comes from Rhizobium sp. SVR5-9E, assembly GCF_056755095.1. Lineage (NCBI taxonomy): Bacteria > Pseudomonadati > Pseudomonadota > Alphaproteobacteria > Hyphomicrobiales > Rhizobiaceae > Rhizobium > Rhizobium sp. SVR5-9E. The sequence goes on from NZ_JBNDHS010000091.1 coordinate 9,670, forward strand.
GAACGCCGCCGACCAGTTTCTCTATATGGCCAAGCACAAGGGCCGCAATCAGGTGTTTTCAGATGCCAAGATGACGGAAGAAGCGGCGCAATAGCGCGCCGCCGTCTTCGTCACGCTGCGATCGCCTCACGGGCCGTTGCCATCGTAAGCTTGCGCTCGGCGCGCTCCTGTTGCGGTGAGCGATGGTAGAGTTCGCGGTAACACTTCGAGAAATGCGATGCGGAGACGAAGCCGCAGGCGACGGCAACTTCGACAACCGGCATCGAAGACTGCACCAGCAGGTGACGGGCGCGATCGAGGCGGATCTCCAGATAGTAGCGGGCGGGAGAGCGGCCCATTTCCTGGCGGAAGAGGCGCTCGATCTGACGGCGGGACAGCCCGGCGCCGTCGGCGATCTCGAGCAGCGACAGGGGCTCTGCAAGATTGCCTTCCATCAATTCGATGATCGAAAGAACCTTGGAATTCTGGACGCCAAGGCGCGCGCGAAGCGGCAGGCGCTGGCGGTCGTGCGGGCTGCGGACCCGGTCGGTCAGGTGCTGTTCGCAGACGCGGTTGACGAGGCTTTCGCCGAAATCCTGGCCGATCAGGTTCAGCATCATGTCGAGCGAGGCCGTGCCGCCGGCGCAGGTGTAAAGATTGCTGTCCACCTCATAGAGATCGGCATAGACCTCCGCCTGCGGAAAGGCTTCGGAGAAGCCCGGCAGGTTCTCCCAGTGAATCGCGCAGCGCTTGCCGTTCAGGAGTCCGGCCTGAGCTAGCACATGCGCGCCCGTACAGAGACTGCCGACCGCGACACCGCGATTGTAGGATTCGCGTAGCCACGCATTGACGGACTTGTTGTTGAACTCCTCTACGTCGATGCCCGAACAGACGAGCACCATGTTTGGCCGGTTCTCACCACCGAGATGACGCCGTTCTTCGGCAAGGGAGGTGTTTGCCTCGACCCCGATGCCGCATGAGGAATAGACCTTGTTCCCATCGACCGAAGTGAGCCGCCACGTGTAAGCTTGGTAGCCCAGCATCCGGTTGGCGATGCGCAAGGTGTCGATCGCCGCCGAAAAGGGCAGCATGGTGAACTGGGGAACCATGAAGAAGACGAGAGAGCGTTTCTTAGTCAGCATCTTGTTCATGAGCAAAATCCATACTGGAGGGCGACTGTCTATTCGTTGCGCGAAATGCGTCGCCCCGATGTCTCAAAAACGACATTCGCATGGATAAATGCGGCCACGAAGAGCTAATTTGCGACGTGCGCAATTCAAGCCGCGCTCAAGAGGCCAATGCCGAGGGCGACGAGGTGGCTCCAAAAATATAGGCTTCTGAAAATTAAGACCAAATCCAAGGTGCTCTGAAACGATGAAGGCGGCGCTGCCGCAGGGCAGAGCGCCGCCTCAAACGGGGAAGTATGTCGCATTCATTACATTACCTTGCGCTGTTCATCGGCTTCGTCTGCAGATGGCCAGCCGATATCCTTGCGGATGTCGAAGGGCATGGATTCGATTTCCCGTGCCGTCTGCCATTGGTGCCAGGAATGCACCAGTCTGCGGACAAGGCCTGCGACATCGAAGTGCGTGTCGCTGAAGCTGTGGCCGTCCCGATAGTGGATCGTGGTCATTGTCGTTTCCTTTCTCAAGCGGCTTAGCGCTCGGTGTCTAATGTGGTCCCTGATGATCCATCATTCAAACGAATAGATTTTATTGATACCATCAAGTTTGTTGAAGGATCTGGAGATCAGGTCGCGTTCGGTCGCCGCAGCTGCATAGGGGTCCACATCAGCCACCAGATGCTCGGGCAATCCCGCCATCTGGCGCATGGTATTTTGCCAAGCGGCGCGCTGGATCTGCTTCGTCCTGAACGCGAGGAAGATGTCCAGAATTTCATGTGCGGTCCCGGTCATCGTGGCCTCCTTTTTCTATCAGCCATGATGCTAATATAAGTACGCGTTGACTTTCAGACAAACGAAATGATATTGTGTTTAAAATCAGAAAAATTGAAAGATGGGACGATGAGCATTCCCTTTCGCAGGCCGATACCGCTGCTCGACAATGACGTCCTCAGAACCTTTGTCGCCATTGCGGAAACAGGCAATTTTTCGACCGCTGCCGAAGCCGTGTTCCGCACGCCCTCGGCAGTTTCCATGCAGATCAAGAAGCTCGAGGAGCAGCTCGGCGCCACGCTTTTCATGCGTGATGCGCGTTCGGTGACTTTGACCCAGCACGGCGAGCTGCTGCTGACCTACGCCCGCAACATCCTGGCGCTCTCCAACGAAGCTGTTTCCCGCTTCATCATGCCGGAACTCAGCGGCGTCGTACGGCTCGGGGCGCCGGAGGATATCGGCGAGCGGCTGCTGCCGAACATTCTGAAGAGCTTTGCCGAAACCTATCCCGGCATCATGGTCGATGTCACAGTTGATATGAGTCTCGGTCTCAAGAAGCGTATGGAGGAGCAAAGGCTGGATCTGGCGCTCATCAATTGCGCCACACGGCCGTTCCCGACCGGCGGCGAGATCGTATTCCGCGAGCGCCTCGTCTGGGCGGGTGCCAAGTGCGGCACGGCGCACCGGCGCGACCCTCTGCCGATCTCGATCTGGGAGGATGGCTGCATCTGGCGGCAGGAGGCGTTGGCGCAGCTGGAACGCAACAAGCGGCCATACCGCGTCGCCTACCTGAGCGGGCACACGATGGCGCAGCGCGCCGCCGTGCTCTCCGATCTTGCGATCGCACCGCTGCCGCGATCCTATGTCAGCGGCGATATGGTCATTCTTGGTGCGCAGGAGGGGCTGCCCGAACTCGGGTCATTCGATATCCGGCTGCTCACCGCCTCGCAGCTTTCGGGTCCTATGGCAGCCGTAGCCGAGAGCATCCGCTTCGCTTTTGCGGAAAAGGCAAAGGCTGTCGCCGCTTGAACCGAACGCCGATGAACCTTATGCATCTCGTCGCGTTTATGCTCTAAGCGGCTAACCGATTCGAGCACGCGATTTCTGGTTTCTAGAGAGGTTCTCAAGATGACGATGACAGTCAAGATCGGCGCTGCGCTCATGCTGCTTCTGGCGCTTTCCTCCTGCGGCAACACCATCCGCGGCGTGGGCCGCGATACGGCAAACGTCGTCAATGCAACGCAGGATGCCGGAAGGTCGGTGAACCGCGCCGCTAGCCGCTAAGCTTTTTCAGATTGCCGCGGTTGGGTAGGCCCGCTCGAGGCCGCCCGACCGCACCAAGCCGGCTCGGAAGGCAAGATAAGCCGGGTGCTGGCTGGACTTGGCCGCTTCCATCAGACGGATCTGAAGCCGTCCCGGGGCGGCTTCGCCGATCCATAGTCCGGTTTTTTCCAGTTTCAGCGAATTGAGAAACGGCGCAGCAGCCGCCAGATCCAGATAGCGGTGCAAACCCTCGATGAGATTATCATCTTGCGCCACATTCTCCATGAGCAGCGAGAGATACGATTTATCCGCTTCGGCGGCCCCCGCAAATTTGCTGGCGACAATTTCGCGATCAGGGAAGGAAGCGGCTGGCGTCATCGGGTATCCATAACAAGGCGCCGCATGCACGGCAGCTTTAGTGCTGAGTAGTTGCGGTAGCTACGCACCAAAGCATTCGCGAGGCTGGAATCGCGGACATTTCGCTTAAAGAGCCGCTTTCACCTTTTCCGCGACGTCGGCCGGCACCCATGGTACCCAGAGTTCGGAGTAGTTGCGCAGGAAGTAGAGTGCGGCACCCTCATTGCTCTCATGATTTTCATCCTGCCAGGCCAGAACGTCGTTTATGGTGGCGTTGTCCCAGGTGCGGGCGCGCAAATAGCCGAGTGCCGGACCGGCTCGGTCGGCAAAGGCCCTGGTGACGACGGTGACGGCTTCAGAAACGGGGTAAGCGTTGACTTGCGGATGGGCGCATCCCTCGACCGACGTGCAAGCCCGCCATTCCGCGCTGTCGTGGGCAACACTCATGCTGAGTTGCATCATGTCGTATTGTCCGAGGATCGCCGTCGGCGCCCAATAATAGCCCAGCCAGCCGGTCTTGGTCTTGAAGGCGTTGGCAATCGAATCGTCCAGGTCATCCGGATTTTTGCTGTCGATCAGCTCGAAGCCCGCCTTGCCCGCATCGAGAGCCTTGAAAAGGTTGGCCGTCGAAATCCTGCAACTCCAACCTGGAGGGCAGTTGTGAACGGCTCCCTTGGAGCTGGCTCCAGGCGCAGGGAAGAGGTCCGGCCGCTTCAGGGCATCCTGCACCGAACGGATATCGGGATTCGCATCGGCAATGAATTTCGGGATCCACCAGCCTCCGATCCCCCCATTCGACAGGATCTTCGAGGTTTCGATCAGCTGTCCGTTCTTTATCGCTTTATCGAATCCAGTCTTGATGGAACCGATCCAAAGCTCGGGGGCAATGTCGGGTTCACCCTTCTGGTCCATTGAAGCGAAGGTGGGCATCGTACCGCCCGGCACGAGCGTCACATTGCAGCCGTAGCCGTTTTCGAGAATGAATTTGTCGAAATTGGCAGCGATGGCTGCCGACTTCCACTTCATCTCCGCAATCGAGACATTGCCGCAATCCGCCTGTGCGGCGCGAGCGCCATCAAGCAGACATACGGCGAGGAAAAGCAAGGCCCGCATGACTTTCATTCGGCTGTTCCCATTTTCTGCTGGCGTGCAGCTTTTAGGTTGCAATGTTAGCCGCAAAATCTCTCTGTTCGGTGAACGCTGCGCCCGGTCGATTTTGCTTGTTCCAGGCCCCGAACTGGACGCGATACCGAAAATCCAGCGCGGATCAAGACTTTCAGCTAAGTAACTGCTCAGCCTTCACTAAGATGCATCGTCTTCCGTTGCGTAAACCCGGGCCAGTCAGAGTTGTCTGCCAGCTATGGAATAGGCAGCGGAAAAATCAGTAAAATTTCAAAAAAAGCCGAAATTAATCGTTGTTTAAGTCCTCAATAACATTCCGGTAAGAATGTCACTGTATCAGTTGGGCAACGGCGGGGGACAACCGCTGTTTTTCTCCGGATTAGGTAATGCGTCCCGGAGAATCGAGTTTCGCCGCGTATTGGCGAATACGCCAGAGTTTCGGCAAACCGCGCGCGCTGCCAGGCCGCGCGGTTTTCGTGTTTCAGGCAGGTGATTGACCACAGCCAGCGACGCGTTGTAGGCCTCGCCGTATGACCAAGGCCATTATGCTCCAGGGAACCGGCTCGGATGTCGGCAAGACGGTACTTGTTGCCGGGCTTTGCCGGCTAGCCGCCAATCGCGGGCTCAAGGTCAAGCCTTTCAAGCCTCAGAACATGTCGAACAATGCCGCCGTTGCCGATGACGGGGGAGAGATCGGGCGGGCGCAGTGGCTGCAGTCGCTTGCCGCGCGCACGCCGTCGTCGGTGCATATGAATCCGGTGCTCTTGAAGCCGCAGTCGGAAAACGGCAGCCAGATCGTCGTGCAGGGCAAAGTCTGGGGCCAGGCTAGGGGCCGCGATTACCAGAGGCTCAAGCCGCAGCTTCTGGAATATGTTCTGCAGAGCTTCGAGATCGTTTCCGAGGGTGCCGATCTGGTGATCGTCGAGGGCGCTGGCTCGCCGGCGGAAATCAACCTGCGTCCGGGCGATATCGCCAATATGGGGTTTGCGACCCGGGCCAATGTCCCCGTCGTGCTTGTCGGCGATATCGACCGCGGCGGCGTCATTGCCTCGCTTGCCGGCACGCACGCGATCCTTGAGGACGCCGACCGGGCGATGATTTCCGGCTATATCATCAATAAGTTCCGCGGCGATGTTTCCCTTTTCGATGAGGGGATTGCCGCAATCAATCGCTTCACGGGATGGCCATGTTTTGGTGTCGTGCCGTGGCTGAAGGCGGCGGGGCGCTTGCCGGCGGAAGATTCCGTCGTGCTCGAACGCCTTGCCGGGGGTGCGTCCGGCGCCTTGAAGATCGCCGTGCCGGTTCTGCCGCGCATTGCCAACTTCGACGATCTTGATCCGCTTCGCGCGGAGCCCGACGTCGAGCTCGTTTTTGTCAAGCCGGGCGAGCGCCTGCCGGCCGATGCAGCGCTGGTGATCCTGCCCGGCTCGAAATCGACGATCGCCGATCTTGCCGACCTGCGCGTGGCTGGCTGGGATCGCGATCTGGAGGCGCACGTGCGGCGCGGTGGCCGCGTCATCGGCATCTGCGGCGGATATCAGATGCTGGGCCGCATGGTTCATGACCCGCTTGGCATCGAAGGGGCAAGTGCAGAGACCGCGGGCCTCGGATTGCTCGATGTCGAGACGGAAATGGCGCCGGAAAAGACCGTGCGAAACAGCCTGGCGGTTTCGGCTGAATATGAGGTTCCGCTTGCCGGCTACCAAATCCATCTCGGTCTAACGACTGGACCGGATTGCGCAAGGCCGTCGGCTCTCATCGATGGGGTTCCGGACGGCGCCGTTTCTACCGATGGGCGAGTGATGGGAACCTATCTTCACGGGCTTTTCGGCAGCGACGCCTATCGCAGCAAGCTTCTGGAGAGTTTCGGGCTCTCCGGTCAGCGGCAGGGCTATCGGCAAAGCGTCGATCAGGCGCTGGACGAGGTCGCCGCCGACCTTGAGACGCATCTCGACAAGGCCTGGCTGGCCGGGCTTCTCGGTTAGCCCAGGATTTAGATTTCGCCGGAGACATCCCGGCGGCGGCGGTCCAGTTCTTCGCTATAGCGACGCAGGGTATGGCTTTCGCTGAGCTGGCCGACCACCTTGCGCTCGATGAGGTTGTTGACGACGGCGAGCGCTTCGCTCTCGGTCTTGTCGAAGATCGCGGCGGCCTGCTTTGCATTCATCTGCGGCTGCAGGAAGTCGTTCCGGTAGCGGATGAAATCCTGGAGGCCCTTGCCCTCGTCGTCGGTATCGACCAGGCTCGCGTAGATGTCAGGAACAAGCACGATGCCGGCATATTTGTCGGAGTCGTCAATAAGGATGACTCGCTGCGTCGAGCCGATCGGAAAGGCTCGCTTGAACTCCTCCAGCGTCAAGCCGGTCTTCGCCGTTTTCACGTCGGCGCGCATCAGCTTGTCGACGGTCAGGTTGCGGATCCAGCCGACATCGTGAGCGCTGCGGATGCTCTCTCCACGAAGGTGGAAGCGCCATGTGGCGAAGGAGTAGCCGAAAGTGCTTCTGACGACGAGCGAAGAGGTGATGACCGCCGCCAGCACCAGCGCGGTGATGGGAAAGTCGCCGGTGATCTCCAGCGCCAGGAAGGTCGTCGTCAGCGGCCCGCCGATGATGGCGACGGCAAGCGAGCTCATGCCGACCACGGCGTAAACGACCGGCGTCAGTGTCGCGTCCGCGAAGTAGGGTGCGGAATAGGCGAAGAGCTTGCCCAGCAGGGCGCCCATGAAGAGCGAGGCGAAGAACAGGCCGCCCCTGAAGCCCGAGCCGATCGAGATCGCGGAGGCGAAAGATTTCAGCAGGAAGAGACTGACGAGCGCGGGAATCGTCACCTCGCGGGCGAGGTTCAGATGCAGCGCGCCATGACCTGCCGCAAGCACCTGCGGCGAGACCAGCGCCAGCAGGCCGACGACGATGCCGCCGAGCGCTGGTCGGAAGGGCGGAGCGATTGAGCTCTTGCGTGCCAGTTCCTCAACGAAGGAGACGCCCTGCATCACCAGGATGCCGACGCCGGCGCAGAAGGCGCCGAGCAGCACGGCAGGCACGTAATCCGCCGGCGCGACCGTGCCGAAGCTGCCGATGTCGATAACGAAATCGCTGCCGGCGAGGAGCCGTGCGACCAGCGTTGAGACCAGCGCGGCAACGACGACCGGTGTCAGCGACACGATCGAATAGGTGCCGATGATCAGCTCGAAAGCATAGAAGGCGCCGGCTAGGGGAGCGTTGAAGGCGGCAGCGATTGCGCCCGCCGCGCCGCAGCCGACGAGTGTGCGCTGATCCGCACGACGAAGCTGCAGTTTCAGCCCAAATTTCGAGGCGATACCGGCGGCAAGCTGCGTATAGCCGGCCTCGAGCCCCACTGACGCGCCGAAGCCATTGGAGACGAGGTTCTGGATGCTGACGAGGATACTGTCGGTCAGTGACAGGCGGCCGCCATGCAACGCATTGGCCTCGATCGGGTCGACCATCGGCTTCTTGCGCCATCTGGCGAGAATGAAGATGAGGAGACCGAGCAAGACGCCGCCGGCGACGGGAGCTGTAAGCAGCAGGAGCTTATTGTCGATCTGAGAGGCACTGAGCCGGGTCGTGACGTCGATGCCGAAGATCAGCCTGTGCATTTCCTCGGAGACGAGTCTCATGGCGGTGACCGCAAGCCCCGATGCGACACCGACGAGCGCGCCGGCAAAGACCATGCCCATCTCGCTGCGTCGGGCGAGCGCCCGCAATCGGCCGATATCAAAAAAGATGGTGAGAGGGCCGAGGCGGCGGATATGCATTCTGGAGAGCATCATAGGACAACTAGGCGGCAGGAGTGGCGGTCAAGGCCGGCGGGCGGCCTCCGCATGCTTGCCAATTGCGGCAGAATACCGGCGCAGCAGTAAAGTTTTTATGACGTAAGTCTCTGATTAAAAACGACAATGTTGGTAGTGTAAGTCGAGATGAACGCCTTGTCCGCCTCCGGCTGATTGACATGGCAGGGGTGGGCGCCTAACCATGCATTATCATAACGGATGGTTTCGGATCGACATGCGTCGATCCGGATGAAAAGGAAATGTGAAGGGGCGGACCCAAACAGGGCGTTCTCATCACAGCCGACCCCGCGACTGTAGAGCGGTCAGGGTCTTCCGTCCGGTGTTTGGGCCAATTCATGGCTGTTTCGCATGTCGCGGAATGGGTGAGGCGGCAAGGGCGCCGGAAAAGCCACTGGAAATGCATCGTGATCAGCCGGGGCAGGACGCCTCTATTTCTACGAATCGTCCGCCTTTTCACGAAATGCAGCCGGGAAGGCGAGGGAGATCCGCTGGCACGATCAGGGCGACCTCAATGGTCGCTCCGGTCGCGGCCGAGACCCGCGAGCCAGGAGACCTGCCATGCGTGCCGGGCGAGAAGCCCACCCTGGGGTATTGTTCCCCACCGCCAGCACGGAGGTTTGCATGGCTGAAAGAGAAGTTCTGCGTTCGCATGCCGCGAACGTTTTTGCTGTCCGTCGCAGTCCGCTCCAGATCGGACCGTGCTTCCCATGAGTGGATCCATCACCGGCACCGCCTTCGTTCTCGGCGGTGCGCGTTCCGGCAAATCCCGTTTCGCCGAGCAGCTTGTCACCGACAGCCGCTTGGAGCGCCATTACGTCGCGACCGGCCGTGCCTGGGATGACGAGATGCGTGAGCGCATCGATAAGCACAAGGCAGACCGGGGCCCGCTCTGGGCGACGCATGAGGAGCCTCTTGAGCTCGTCGCATGTCTTTCCGCGATCGACGGCGAGGGCCGGGCGATCCTCGTCGACTGCCTGACACTCTGGGTTACCAATCTGATGATGGAAGAGCGCGACATGGCGGCGGAATTTACCGCGCTTGCCGGCTGGCTGCCGAAAGCCAGGGCGCGCCTCGTCCTCGTTTCCAATGAAGTCGGCCTCGGCATCGTGCCGGAAAACCACATGGCGCGGGATTTCCGTGACCACGCCGGAAGGCTGCACCAGATGATCGCGGCGGAAGCCGCGGAAGTGTATTTTATCGCGGCGGGTCTGCCGCTGAAAATGAAGGGTTGAGTCCTATGAACCAGCAGAAAATTCCCGCAACGGTCATCACCGGCTTCCTCGGCGCGGGCAAGACGACGATGATCCGCAATCTTCTTTCCAACACGGGCGGCAAGAAGATCGCACTGATCATCAACGAGTTCGGCGATCTCGGCGTCGATGGCGACGTGCTGAAGGGCTGCGGGGCGGAAAACTGCACGGAAGACGACATCATCGAGCTCACCAACGGCTGCATCTGCTGCACCGTCGCCGACGATTTCATCCCGACCATGACGAAGCTTCTGGAGCGCGAGCAGCGCCCGGACCACATCGTCATCGAGACCTCCGGCCTTGCCTTGCCGCAGCCGCTCGTCGCCGCCTTCAACTGGCCGTATATCCGCAGCGAAGTGACGGTCGATGGCGTCATCACCGTGGTCGACAGCGCAGCTGTGGCGGCGGGCCGTTTCGCCGACGATCACGACGCCGTCGATGCGCTGCGCGCCGAGGATGCGTCGCTCGACCACGAAAGCCCGATCGAAGAACTCTTCGAGGACCAGCTGACCTGCGCGGATCTGATCGTTCTGAACAAGACGGATCTCCTCGATACCGCCGGCCTCGGCCGCGTGCGCCAGGAGGTAACCTCCCGCATTGCCCGCAAGCCTGTCATGATCGAGGCGAGGAACGGCGAGGTTCCGGCAAGCGTGCTGCTCGGCCTCGGCATTGGCACGGAGGCGGATATCGCCAACCGCAAGTCCCATCACGAGCTGGAGCATGAGGATGGCGCGCCGCACGACCACGACGAGTTCGACAGCTTCGTCGTCGAGCTTGGCGCGATCGCCGATCCGGCAGGCTTCGTCGAAAAGCTGAAGGCGGTGATTGCGGAACACGACGTTCTGCGCCTGAAGGGCTTTGCCGACGTGGCTGGAAAGCCGATGCGCCTGCAGATCCAGGCTGTCGGCAGCCGCATCGACCAGTATTTCGACCGTGCATGGGCAAATGGCGAAACGCGCGGCACGCGCCTCGTCGTCATTGGCCTGCACGAGATGGATCAGGCTGTTGTCCGCAAGGCCATTGAGGCGCTCGTTTAAGGCTCGGCCATGCACCTCCTTCTAGCCCAGAAAGGAACGATCAGCGACGGCGACGAGGCGATCGACCTTGGCCAGTCGCCCGGCGATATCCTGTTCCTTTCGGCGGCGGATACCGAACTTGCGGCAATCGCCGCTGCGCACGGCCAGAGCGGAGGGAAACCCTTCACGCTTCGGCTCGCCAGTTTGATGAGCCTCAAGCACCCGATGTCCGTCGATGCCTATATCGAGCGGACCGCGCGGCGTGCGAAGCTGATCATCGTCCGTGCGCTCGGCGGGGCGAGCTACTTCCACTACGCGCTGGAAGCACTGCACGCTGCGGCGGCACGCCACGGCGCGATGATTGCCGTGCTGCCGGGGGATTCCAAGCCGGATGCCGGGCTGACGCCGTTCTCGAATGTGCCGCTCGATGATCTGAATGCACTTTGGGCTTATCTGATCGAAGGCGGCGACGAGAATTCGCGGCGTCTGCTGGACTATGCTGCCGCGATGCTTTCGGGCGGCGCCGAAAAGCCTGCCGCTGCCGCGCCCCTGATGAAGGCGGGCATCTGGTGGCCGGGCAGGGGCGTTGTCAGTGTGGAGGAGTGGCGAGCTCTCTCCGAGTCGCTCTTCTCCCCAGCGGGGAGAAGATGCCCGGCAGGGCAGATGAGGGGGGCGAGCGACGCGAGGAGCGAACAGGGCCAGGAGGGCGAAGTTGGCGATTGCCGCGCTGCCCCCTCATCCGACTCTTCGGGCCACCTTCTCCCCGCTGGGGAGAAGGGAAGTTCCTGCGACCCCCCCACCGTCGCCATCAGCTTCTACCGTGCGCTCGTCCAGAGCGGCGAGACGAAACCCGCCGAAGCGCTGATCGAAGCGCTGGCGGCAGAGAACCTACGCCCTCTGCCCGTCTTTGCCTACAGCCTCAAGGACCCTGTCTCCACTGGCATTCTGGAAACGGTCTTTGCCGAAGCGAAGCCCGATGTCGTCATCAACACCACCGGCTTTGCCGTGTCCGCGCCCGGCGCCGACCGCGCGCCGACCGTGCTGGAATCAAATGGCGCCGTCGTTCTTCAGGCGATTTTCTCAGCCTCATCAAGAGAGGCATGGGCCTCCTCGTCCCAAGGTCTTTCCGCCCGCGACCTCGGCATGAATGTCGCACTTCCCGAGGTCGACGGCCGCGTTCTCTCGCGTGCGGTCTCCTTCAAATCGGCCGCCCGCTATGATGCGGCTGTCGAGGCGAATATCGTTGCCAGCGAGCCTGACGAAGGCCGAATGCGCTACACGGCCAAACTTGCGGCCAACTGGGCGCGCCTGCGAAACCGACAAGCTGCAGATCGGCGGATCGCACTGGTGATGGCGAACTACCCGAACCGCGACGGCCGTCTCGGCAACGGCGTCGGTCTCGATACGCCGGCCGGCACGATCGAGGTGCTGAAGGCGTTGCGGGATACGAGCTACGCGATTGCCGATTTCCCGGCGAATGGCGATGCCCTGATGCGTCATCTCTCCGAAGGCCCGACCAATTCGGGCCGGGACGGCAAGGTGATCCGCGAAACGCTTTCCTTGAGTCGATACAAGGCGTTCTTCGCATCGCTTCCCAAAAAGATTCAAGAAGATATCGAAGCTCGCTGGGGTGGTCCCGAGGCCGATCCCTATTTCGCGGATGGCAGTTTCGCTCTGCCCTTCACTCGCTTCGGAAACATGCTCATCGGCATCCAGCCGGCGCGCGGCTACAACATCGATCCGAAGGAAAGCTATCATTCGCCGGATCTCGTGCCACCGCATGGCTATCTCGCCTTCTATGCCTTCCTGCGGCAGGAATTCGATACCGATGCGGTGATCCATATGGGCAAGCACGGCAATCTGGAATGGTTGCCCGGCAAGGCGCTGGCGCTTTCCGAGGAATGCTACCCCGAAGCGATTCTCGGCCCGCTGCCGCATCTCTACCCCTTCATCGTCAACGATCCGGGCGAGGGCACGCAGGCCAAGCGCCGCTCGAGCGCCGTCATCATCGATCACCTCACGCCGCCGCTGACCCGAGCCGAAAGCTATGGCCCGCTGAAAGACCTGGAGGCGCTGGTCGACGAATATTACGAAGCCTCCGGCAGCGATCCGCGGCGCATAAGATTGCTCAGCAAACAGATCCTCGATCTCGTCGCCGACATCGGCCTGGACAAGGATGCGGGCATCGCAAAAGGCGAAAGCGAAAACGAAGCGCTGAGGAAGCTCGATGCCTATCTCTGCGACCTGAAGGAAATGCAGATCCGCGACGGATTGCACATCTTCGGGATCGCGCCGGAGGGCCGCCTGCTGACCGATCTGACCGTGGCGCTCGCCCGCGTGCCGCGTGGGCTGGGCGAGGGCGGCGATCAGAGTTTGCAGCGGGCGATTGCAAGGGACTTGTTCGGAAACCCCTCCCCAACCCCTCCCCACAAGGGGGAGGGACTTAACC
>NZ_JBNDHS010000092.1:0-22422 GCF_056755095.1 Rhizobium sp. SVR5-9E
GGCATAGGCTTTCGCGGTCTGGATCATCTGAATGCGCCAGGTATTGGCGATGTAGCCGTTTGCGAGCGCTATACGATACGGCCCTTCCTTCTTCGGAAACTTGAAGAACTTGGTATCCGCCGCCCACGGCACGAAGCAGCCGGCGTCAGCCGCAGGCCCTTTGACGATTTCGGGCTCGGCGAGAACCGTGGAGTGGGAAAGGGTGAACGCCGCAGCGGCGAGGATGCCGCCGATGAATGTCCTGTACATCGAATCCTCCCATTTGTTGCCACTTTTGGACGGGCATCGAATGGGTGCCGGCATACGTCGACTTTCCGCTGCAGATCCTCCAATCTGCAGCGGCTGCCGGTCCGGCAAGGCATGTCGATACGCTATCCAGTTGACGTCAGACGGGCTCCCCCCGGCGTCACGCGAGCGATGGTAGCGCTACCAACCTGCATTGTAAAGCAGCATGCAAGGTCATGCTTTATTAGGATTTTTTCATTCACCCGGATGGTACTTCTGCGACTCTTTCACTCGAAGCGGAGTTACGCCCCTCATCTTGACTCACGTCGCAGGGATGCCGGCGCTGGGCGTCTGGCCGGTAACAGCGGAGGGCGCGCTTGCCGCCGTCGCAGCCGCCGCCGATCCCGCCAGAGCCTCCTGAAGCCTTCGTTCCTGATCCGGCGAGAGAGACGAGCGCAGAACACGCGCGTTTTCTCCTGCGAAATCTGCCAGAACCTTGTCCGGCTGGGCCTTCCGGACGAGCAGGAAGAGCGCCGAGCTATTGTTCGGGATCGTGTCCGCCAGCTTCTTTATGAGACCGTCATCGATGCCATAGTCGGTGAGCGATCCCGCCAGTGCGCCCGAGCCAGCACCGATCGCTCCGCCAAGGACAAGACCGGCGAGCGGATTGAGGAAAAGCAGGCCGACGAGGCTTCCCCACACGGCGCCGGAAAGCCCTCCGCTGGCGGCGCCGGCTGCCGGCAGATTCATGCTCTGCTTGAGGCGCACCTTTCCGCCGCTGTCGCGCACGGCGACAACAGCGTCTTCCAGGTCGATCAGGTACTCCTTCTCGAGCTGAGACAGCTTGTTGAGAATGGCATCGGCCTTATTGGGGTCGTCGAAGCCAAGGACGATAAGTTCGGACATGAGACCTCTCCCGTGGTTGTGACAGGCTTGATCTAGGACGCATGTCGGCGAATTCCACCGGGGCAGGAGGTTCCGCGAAGACGAGCTTTGATTGCGCAGGCGTTTTCAGTTCAAAACGGCTCTGCCTTGGACGCTGCGAATTGACTGCGGACAATGCCGTGGCGCTGCAGCTTGTCGTAGAAGGTCTTGCGCGGGATGCCGAGCTCCGCGATCGTACGGCGAACGTCGCCGTCATTGGCATCGAGCGCCTCGCGGATGATTTTGGCCTCGTAACGCTCCAGCCGTTCGGGCAAGGTCAGCGCTCCGCCTTCTTCCGGCGCCGAAGCCGGCGTGCCTGCGGGAGCCTGCTCGACACCGAGGACGAAGCGTTCTGCGAAATGCGAAAGTTCGCGGACGTTGCCTGGCCAGCTGTGTTCCTGCAGATGACGGTGAACGGCCGCTGAAACCGGCGGAACCGCCCGTTTGAAGCGTGCCGCGGCACGCTCGGCAAAATGGCCGAAGAGGAGCGGAATGTCGTCCCGGCGTTCCCGGAGCGGCGGTATGGAGATCGTGACGACATTGAGCCGGTAATAGAGGTCCTCGCGGAAATCGCCGCGCTGCGCCGGATCGCTGAGATCCACCTTGGCGGCAGCAACGACCCGCAGGTCGACAGGCCGAACCTCGTTGGTGCCGAGCGGCGTTACTTCCCGCATCTCAAGGACGCGCAGCATCTGCACTTGAGTCGATGGCGGCATGCTTTCGATTTCGTCGAGAAAAAGCGTACCGCCGCTGGCGTGTTCGATCCGCCCAATGCGCTTCTTCTGCGCGCCAGTGAAGGCGCCGGGTTCATGGCCGAAAAGTTCGCTTTCGATCACGGTCTCGGGCAGCGCTCCACAGTTGAGCGCGACGAAGTTGCCCGAAGCCCTGCGGCTCCAGCTATGCAGCAGGCTTGCGACGACTTCCTTGCCGCTGCCGGTCTCGCCCGTCACCAAAACGTCGATGTCCGTATCGGCAATTTGTCTTAGGGTGCGACGCAATCGCTCCATGGTGGGTGTCTGGCCGATCAACGGGAGATCATCGCGAGCCTGATCGGCGGCCCGGCGCAAGGCGCGGTTCTCTAGAACCAGGCGACGCTTTTCCACCGCGCGTTTGACGGCTTGGACCAGCCTGTCGGCGGCGAAGGGTTTCGTGATGAAATCGTAGGCCCCGTCCTGAATGGCCTTCACGGCCATGGGTATGTCGCCATGGCCGGTGATCAGGATGACCGGCAGATCGGCATCCTGTTTTCTCACGCGATCGAAGAGTTGCAGCCCGTCGATCTGCGGCATGCGGATGTCTGAAACGATGGCGCCTGCGAAGTCCGGATCCAGTGCGGCGAGGGCTTCGCTTGCGACCGGGAAGGCCGAAACATTGAAACCGGCAAGCTCCAACGTCTGTTTCGTCGCCCGAAGAAGGTCCTTGTCGTCATCTATGAGAAAGATCGGTGACGCGTCGCTCATGCCTTTGCCTTCAGAAGGTAGACGGTGAAACATGTGCCCCGGTCGCCGCTCGAGACGTCGATGCGGCCGCCGTAGTCCGCAACGATGTCCTTTGAAATGACGAGGCCGAGGCCGAGCCCCTGTTCCTTGGAGGTATGGAAGGGCGTGAAAAGTGAATCCAGAATGGCTGGCGGAATGCCCGGTCCGTTGTCGGAGATGGCGATTGCAGCCTCATCCGACGTCTCCGTAACGGTGATCTCCACCCTCGCGTCGCTGCGGTCATCGAGAGCCTCAAGCGCGTTCTGCAGGAGATTGATCAGGATTTGCTCTAGCCGGATGCGATTGCCCATGACGAACAGCCCCGGCGGTGGCAGTTGGGCATCGAGCGCATTCAGCTGCCCGGAAAATCGGCTTCTCAGCAGGATAATGGCGCCTTCAATGACGCCGCGCAGGTCGACCGGCTCAGGGGCGGCCCTTCCTTTGCGAGCAAATGCCTTCAGTTCCTCGGTGATTGTTCCGATTCTCTCGGTGAGGGCGGCGATCGCCCCGAGATTTTCCTCGACCGGATCTGTCTGCTTGCGCTCGAGGAAGACGCGGGCATTGTCGGCATACGCACGGATCGTGGCAACCGGTTGGTTGATCTCGTGCGCGACGCCGGCTGCCACCTGTCCGAGGATGGCAAGCCGGTTTGCCTGCACGAGCTCCTGCTGCACGACTTGCAGCTTGGCCTCGGTATCCCGGTGATCCGAGATTTCCGCCTGCAAGCGATCCCGGGCGCGGCTCAGATCCTCCGTTCGCTCGACCACGCGACGTTCCAACTCCTCCCGCATCGCCTGCTCGCTCGCAATCCGCATGACGGAGACCTGGCGCCGTCTCAGCAGGAACGCGGCGATCGCAAGGACGGGCAGAAGAAATGCCAGTGCGGTCAGCCGCGCCGTTTGCACGGCGGAGGCAACCGGGGTTTCGATCGGCACCAGATACTCCAGTTGCCATGGCGTTGTCGGAACGGCGGCGAGAAGACGCAGATACCTGGCCTCTCCGCTGCCCGGCAGGACGGCCGAAACGATCGAGGCGCCGGGATTGAGAATAGCCGGGTTCCTTATGGGGAGTGGTGCCAGAGGCGCATCGCCGAATTGAAGACTACTGCGAATGGACGCCAGATCTTGTTGCGGTATCGCTCTGGACGTCATGAAGCGCCAGGAAGGAATACTCGTGATCAGAACCACCCCATGGTTGTCCGTCACGTAGACGGGCCGGCTTGCGCTCTGCCAGTCGGTTTCCAGCCGATCGAACTCCATTTTGACAACGACGACACCGAGGGGAGCAACCGCGCTGCCGACGCGGCGGGAGATGAAGAGACCCGGACGCTTGCTGACGCTGCCGAGGGCAAATTGCTCCGCCGTTCCCTGCTCCATAGCGCGACGGAAATAGTCACGGAAGTTGTAGTCATTGCCGACGAAACTCAGAGGTTCGCGCCAATTGCTCGCCGAGGCGGCTATTCCGTCCGGGCGAACGACATAGAGCACCGCGGCCTGCGTGCCGGTGACGAGTCGCTCAAGCTTGCGGTTCAGGATCTCCGTTGCGTCGCTGGTTTTGGACGACAGCGCGTCGAGAACCTGCTGGTCCTCCGCGAGGAGAAGCGGCAGGGCGCGGGGGCGCTCCAACACGGCTGTCAGCAATGCGACCTTGATATTGGCGTCGGTGCGGCCCTGGCTTTCGAGTGCTTCGATGGCGGATCGACGGCCATAGAATTCGGCACCCGCAAGCGCCGCCGCAATCATGACTATCGCCACCGCAAAAAACAGGAACCAGGCACGCCGCACCCGGCGAATGATGTCTTGCGGCACTGCATAGCCTGACATTGTCGGTCGCTGAAGCATGAAGAGTCCATGTGCGAAATTCCGCATAGCGTCAAATCAAATTGTGCGGAAAGACGCGCAGGCGGACCAGTGTTTTCGGGGCGTTTTCTGAAAAAGATAAAGAAAACAGTCATGTAGCGTTGGCTTGGCAAACTGGCACACACATTGCAGCAGCTGTGTGATCAGCCATGTGGTTGTTGAGTTGCCTGACTTGCCCCGGGAGGCCGCTCGCGGTTTGGGGCCAACGGAGGATACTATGCATGTAGCCGCCCCCGCCGCGCCAGCACGTGGCAAAGTTCCCTTTTACCGCCATCTCTATGTGCAGGTGGTTTTCGCTATCTGTGCCGGCATTCTGCTCGGACACTTCTATCCGGAAATCGGCACGGCGCTGAAGCCGCTTGGCGATGCTTTCATCAAACTCGTGAAGATGATCATCGCACCCGTCATCTTCCTGACGGTCGCGACCGGGATTGCGGGCATGTCCGATCTGCAGAAGGTCGGTCGCGTTGCGGGCAAGGCGATGATCTACTTCCTCGTCTTTTCGACGCTGGCGCTGGCGGTCGGCCTTGTCGTTTCCAATGTCATCCAGCCGGGCGCAGGAATGCACATCAATCCCGCGACGCTGGATGCCAAGGCCGTCACCTCCTATGCCGAAAAGGCGCATGATGCGAGCGTCACCGGATTCCTGATGAATATCATTCCGGACACCATCGTCGGCGCCTTTGCCGAGGGCGATATCCTGCAGGTCCTGTTTTTCTCGGTCCTGTTCGGCATGTCGCTGGCCTTGGTCGGCGATCGCGGCCGTCCGGTCGTGGATTTCCTCCAGGCCCTGACGGCGCCGATCTTCCGCCTCGTGGGTATCCTGATGAAGGCGGCCCCTATCGGCGCCTTTGGTGCAATGTCGTTCACGATCGGCAAGTATGGCATCGGCTCGATTGCCAATCTCGCAATGCTGATCGGCACGTTCTACCTGACCTCGCTGCTCTTCGTGCTTGTCGTGCTCGGCGCAGTGGCCCGTTACAACGGCTTCTCGATCCTGGCTCTGATCCGCTACATCAAGGAAGAACTGCTGCTGGTCCTCGGCACGTCTTCGTCGGAAGCTGCACTCCCCGGCCTGATGGCCAAAATGGAACGGGCCGGCTGCAAGCGCTCGGTTGTCGGCCTGGTCATCCCCACCGGCTATTCCTTCAATCTCGACGGCACCAACATCTACATGACGCTGGCAGCCCTGTTCATCGCCCAGGCGACGGATACGCCGCTTTCGTTCGGTGAGCAGATCCTGCTGCTGCTGGTTGCGATGCTGAGCTCGAAGGGTGCGGCAGGCATCACGGGGGCAGGTTTCATCACGCTCGCCGCAACGCTTTCCGTCGTTCCATCGGTTCCCGTTGCCGGCATGGCGCTCATCCTCGGTGTCGACCGCTTCATGTCGGAATGCCGCGCACTGACCAATTTCGTTGGAAACGCGGTTGCCACGATTGTCGTCGCCCGCTGGGAGAACGAGTTGGACCAGACAAAGCTTGCCGCGGCACTGGCTGGAGAGCTGCCGGAGGAGGTGGAAGTTCCTGCGCCGGCTCTGCAGGCGGCGGAATAAGACAAACCGAACAGCCGCACTCAGGGCGCGGCTGTGTGAGGAAGAAACGATGAGCGGCCTATGTTAGGCCGCTCATGCCATTTTAGGTGGGGCGTGAATCGTAGCTCGTCAGCCGCTTCCTGAAGCGGCGATCGTTACTCCGCGGCGGCGGCAAGACATCCATCGATGATGCCCCTTATTTCCGCGCGGCATGAACCGCAGTTGGTTCCGGCGTTGAGTTCCTTGCCGATTGCTTCGACGCTGTGACAGCCGTTGCGGACAGCACCGACGATCTGGTTGACGCCGACGCCGAAGCAGGAGCAGACGGTGGCGCCCGGATCCGGCTTGTCCGCGCCGGGGCGACCGGCGACCAGCGCGAAGCGCTTGCGCAGATTGGTGTGCTCGGCGCTGAGCTGTGAGATCGCCCAGTTGCGGGCGACGGCGACGGGTTCGCGTGCAGTAAACAGCGCTGCAAGCAGGCGCGTGCCGTCGAAAAAGGCGAGCCTCAGATCGCCCGATTGCTGGTCGGCGTAGCCGAGTGGCTCGATGTCGTCGGGGATGCCGAACGTGGTGCGGCACCACGTGCACCAGTCCTCGACCGGCTGGTCGAAGGCGAGTTCCACGCGCCAGCCGCCTTCGGCCGTTGCGAGAGCCCAATAGGCCGCGTCGAGTTGGTCCGGCTTAGTCTCGGAAACGGCAAAGCCGTAGCGCGCAGCCTTGAAGCGTCGGGCCGCGACCGCGACATTCTTGGACGCCGGCTGGCCCGAGATTGCGTCGGTCAAAGGCGCGACGACGGCGTCGATGCGAGCCTTCGCGGCAAACTGATCATTCCAGTGCATAGGCACGAAAATGCTGCCGCGGGCCTGTCTCTCGGTGATCAGGGCGCGAACCACGGCCCTGCCGTGCGGGCTTTCGATCTCGACGAGACCGGCGTTGCCGACACCGATCTCGATCGCGTCGCGCGGATGGATTTCGGCGAAAGGCTCGGCGATATGGGATGAAAGCCGCGCGCTCTTTCCCGTCCGCGTCATCGTGTGCCATTGGTCGCGGATGCGGCCGGTGTTCAGCGTGAAGGGATAGTCGGCGTTGGTGCGATCCGAGACCACCGGTTCGACGGCGATGAAGCGTGCCTTGCCGTCGGCATGGTAGAAGCCGCCATTCGAAAAGAAGCGCTTGTCATTACCCCCCTCTGGCCTGCCGGCCATCTCCCCCACAAGGGGGGAGATTGGCTGGGCGCCGGCCCCTTCTTCTAAATCGACCGTCGAATAAGCCGCGAGGCTTGCTTCGGAGCGATGCTCATGCCGCTCGCCATCTCCCCCCTTGTGGGGGAGATGGCCGGCAGGCCAGAGGGGGGCTGCCTCGCGCGCGGCAGGCCATTGGAAGGGCGGCATGGTGTCGTAGGTTTCATGTCCGATGTCAGCGTATGCGCCGATATCGAAGTCGCGACTGCCGTTATTCTCGAAGGCGGAGAGGGCGGCGTGTTCGTCGAAAATATCCGCATTGGAGTCGAAGTCGAAGGCTTGGGCAAAGCCCATCCGTTTGGCCACCTCAGCAAGCTGCCACCAGTCGGCGCGGGCTTCTCCGGGTACATCGAGGAAGGAGCGCTGGCGGGAGATACGGCGTTCGGAATTGGTGACCGTGCCGCTCTTTTCGCCCCAGCCGAGCGAGGGCAGGAGGACATGGGCATGACGCGCGGTATCGGTATCCTTCAGGATGTCGGAGACGACGACGAACGGACAGGCCTTGATGGCGGCCTCGACGGCGTCGGCATCCGGCATCGAGACGACCGGGTTCGTCGCCATGATCCAAAGGGCCTTGATCCGCCCGTCGGCGACGGCCCTGAACATGTCGACCGCCTTCAGGCCCGGCTTTTCGGCAATGGTCGGCGCACCCCAGAAACGCTGGACGCGGTCGCGATCCTCGGCACTTTCGATGGCCATGTGGGCAGCCAGCATGTTGGCAAGCCCGCCGACCTCGCGTCCCCCCATGGCATTCGGTTGGCCCGTCAGCGAGAAGGGCCCCATGCCCGGCCGGCCGATCCGACCGGTGGCAAGGTGACAGTTGATGATGGCATTGACCTTGTCGGTGCCCGAGGAGGACTGGTTGACGCCTTGGCTGTAGCAGGTGACCACCTTCTCGGTGGTGGCAAAGAGACGGTAGAATTCGCGAAGCTGCATGGCCGGCAGGCCGGTCAACTCAAGCACCTCGTTGAAGGAGATGCCCGACGCAGCGGTAAAGGCTTCGGCAAAGCCGTTGGTATGTTCGGAAACATAGTTCTGATCGATGGCGTTGTTTGCGATCAGGTGTTCGAAAAGGCCGACGAAAAGCGCGACATCGCTGTCCGAGCGGATCGCCAGGTGCAGGTCGGCGATATCTGATGTCATCGTGCGCCGCGGATCGATGACGACGACCTTCATGCCGGGGCGCGCCGCCTTGGCAGCCGCCAGCCGTTGATAGATGACCGGGTGGCACCAGGCGAGGTTCGAGCCGGTGAGGATCACCAGATCGGCAAGCTCGATATCCTCATAGGTGCCCGGCACGGTGTCCGATCCGAAGGCGCGGCGGTGACCCGCGACGGAAGACGACATGCAGAGCCGCGAATTGGTGTCGATGTTGGCGGAGCCGATGAAGCCTTTCATCAGCTTGTTGGCAACATAGTAGTCCTCCGTCAGCAACTGACCGGAGATGTAGAAGGCAACGGAATCGGGTCCATGCTCAGTGATGGCATCCGAAAATCGTTGCGCGACGAGGTCAAGCGCCTGTCCCCATTCTGTCCGCTCCCCGGAAATTTCGGGGTAGAGCACGCGTCCGTCGAGATCGACGGTTTCTCCGAGCGCCGAGCCCTTCGAGCACAGCCGGCCGAAATTCGAGGGGTGGTCCGGGTCGCCCTTGACGGAAACCTTGCCGTCGTCTGCGACCTTGGCGATGACGCCGCAGCCGACACCGCAATAAGGACAGGTTGTCTTGACCTCTTTTTCCATCATTCGGCCGCCATCATCAGGCTTTCAAGCGCGATGTAGAGGGCGCCGTTTTCGTTGCGCACCGGTATGGTCCGCACGTCGCCCTCATCGGCGCCGAGCGCCTTGCCGGTCTCGAGCGAGATTACCCAGTTGTGCAGCGGGCAGGTGACGGCCTTGGCATGGACGATGCCCTGGGAAAGCGGCCCGCCCTTGTGTGGGCAGTGATCCTCGATGGCGAAGACCTCGTTTTCGGCGGTGCGGAAGACGGCGATCTTGGCCTGCGGTGTTTTCACGCAGCGCGCGCCCCTGAGCGGAATTTCGGAGATGTCGCCGATTGAAATCCAGTTCATGTCCATCTCCTTACTCAGCGGCCTGCGGGTAGCCGATCGTCGCCATCGGCTTGAACTCATGCTTATCCTTGCCGGAGACGCGCTCTGACCAGGGATCGACCTGCGCGAATTTCTGGGAGAAGACGAAGCGCTCGTAGTAGGCCTTGCGCTTGTCGGCGTCGTCCATGATCTGGCGACGGATTTCGTCGAGGCCGACGCGCTTCGCCCATTTGTAGATGCGCTCGAGATAGCGGGCCTGCTCGCGGTACATCTGCGTCAGCGCCACGATATGCTCCAGCGCATCGTCCTCTGTCTTCACCAGCCCGAGAACCTCGGTGCCCTTGATGTCGAGACCGGCAGCACCGGCGAAATGGATCTCGAAGCCTGAGTCTACGCAGATGACGCCGATGTCCTTGCAGGTCGCTTCGGCGCAATTGCGCGGGCAGCCTGAGACAGCCATCTTCAGTTTCGCTGGCGTCCAGGAGCCCCACATGAACTTCTCGATGCGGATGCCGAGACCGGTGGAATCCTGCGTGCCGAAACGGCACCAGTCGGAACCGACGCAGGTCTTCACCGTGCGCAGCCCCTTGGCATAGGCCTGTCCGGAGACGAAGCCCGCCTTGCCGAGATCGGCCCAGACTGCCGGTAGGTCTTCCTTCTCGATGCCAAGCAGGTCGATGCGCTGGCCGCCCGTCACCTTGACCATCGGGATTTCGAACTTGTCGACGACATCAGCGATGGCGCGCAGTTCGTTTGAATTCGTGACACCGCCCCACATGCGCGGAACGACGGAATAGGTGCCGTCCTTCTGGATGTTGGCGTGGACGCGCTCGTTGATGAAGCGCGACTGGTAATCGTCGGCATATTCGTCCGGCCAGTCGCACACGAGGTAGTAGTTGAGCGCCGGACGACACTTGGCGCAGCCGCAGGAGGTCTTCCATTCGAGTTCCTGCATGACGGCAGGGATGCTCTTCAGGCCCTTGGCCTTGATCAGGCGGCGAACATCGTCGTGGCCGAGTTCGGTGCAGGTGCACATCGGCTGGACGGCGGCCGGGTTGTAGCTGTCGCCAAGCGTCAGCGTCATCAGCTTTTCAACGAGGCCGGTGCAGGAGCCGCAGGACGCGGACGCCTTGGTGTGGGCGCGCACGTCGTCCAGCGACGTCAGGCCCTTGCTGGTGATGGTCGAAGTGATCTTGCCCTTGCAGACGCCGTTGCAGCCACAGATTTCCGCGTCATCCGGCAAGGCTGCAACGGCCGCCATAGGGTCCAGCGGCGACCCTCCCTGATAGGCCTGACCGAAGATCAGCGTTTCGCGCATCTCCTTGATGTCGGTCTGTTTCCTTTTCAGATCATTGAACCAGGCACCGTCGGCGGTTTCGCCGTAAAGGACGGTGCCGATGATCTTGTTGTTCTTCAGCACAAGGCGCTTGTAGACGCCGGCGGAAGCGTCGCGCAGCACGATTTCCTCGCGATCGTCGCCATCGGCGAAGTCGCCGAGCGAAAAGAGTTCGATGCCGGTGACCTTGAGCTTGGTCGGCGTGTCCGAATGCACGAAGGCAGCGGAGCGGTCGCCCGACAGATGCGAGGCGGCGACGCGGGCCATCTCGTAGAGCGGCGCGACCAGGCCGTAGACCACGCCGCCGACTTCGGCGCACTCGCCGAGCGCCATGATGCTGCCGTCCGAGGTCTGCATGCCGTCATCGACGACGATGCCGCGGTTGACAGCAATGCCGGCGTCCTTGGCAATGCCGGCATTCGGACGGATGCCGACGGCCATCACGACGAGGGTTGCAGGAATGACACGGCCGTCGTCTAGCTCAACACCCTCGACCTTGCCATTGCCGATGATCGCCTTGGTGTTGGCCTTGCAGATGACCTTGATGCCGCGCTCCTCCACGGCCTTCTGCAGGAGGTAACCGGCAGCCGGATCGAGCTGACGCTCCATCAGTGTCGGCATCACGTGCAGAACAGTCACGTCCATGCCGCGCGACGCAAGGCCGGCCGCCGCCTCGAGGCCGAGCAGACCACCGCCGATGACGATCGCCTTCTCGCGCGACTGGGCGGCAAGCAGCATCGCCTGCACGTCGTCGAGGTCGCGGTAGGTGATGACGCCGGGCAGATCCTTTCCGGGCACGGGGATGATGAAAGGCACGGAGCCGGTGGCGATCACCAGCTTGTCGTAGCTTTCGGTGACGCCGTGATCTGACGTGACCGTCTTGGCGGCACGATCGATCTTGATGATCTTGTGACCCTTGTAGAGGGTGATGCCGTGCTTGATGTACCATCCATCACCATGGATGATGATTTCCTCGTAGTCCTTCTCGCCGGATAGAACCGGCGAGAGCATGATGCGGTCGTAGTTGACGCGCGGCTCGGCGTTGAAGATCGTGACCTGGTATTGGTCCGGGGCCTTTTCAAAGAGGTGCTCGAGCATGCGCCCGGGCGCCATGCCGTTGCCGATGATGACAAGCTTCTCAGTCATAGTTTCAAAGTCCTCAGATCAGGTGGCAGCGACGGCTTGTGCGGAGAGGCCCCGGCGGTCGAGTTGTCGGACCGACAGGTGCATCCAGACGAGCGAGATGACGACGACCGCAAAGAGCAGCATGAAGCAGCTCGACCAGAGGCCGGTCATGTCCTTGAGCAGGCCGAAGGCGATCGGCAGGATGAAGCCGCCGAGGCCGCCCATCATGCCGACGATACCGCCGACCGCGCCAACGCTTTCGGGGTAGTAGGCGGGGATATGCTTATAGACAGCCGCCTTGCCGAGGCTCATCACGAAGCCGAGGGCGAAGATGATAACGATGAAGACGACAGGCGTGATGCCGAGCGCTGCGCCCGTTCCGGCAGCCGGGAGCGACAGGATGAGCGTCGCGACAGCCGCGACCGCGAACATCACATACATCACGCTGCGTGCGCCCTTCTTGTCGGAGACGACGCCGCCGAAGGCGCGGAAGATGCTGCCGGGGATGGAATAGGCGGCAGCGACCATGCCGGCGACTTCGAGATTGAAGCCGTAGACACCGACCAGATAGCGGGGCAGCCACAGCGACAGGGCAACGAAGCCACCGAAGGCGAAGAAGTAATAGAGCGAGAAGCGCCAGACCTGGACGTTCTTCAGCGGTGCGAATTCCTGCGCCAGGCTCTTGGAGGCGAGCTTGCCTTCGCGGCGGAGGCGGAAGGCCGGATCATCCGTCGTGGTGAACCAGAAGACGATTGCCATCAGCGCTAGGCCGACGGCCCAGATCTGGGCAACGGCTTGCCAGCCCCACGCAATCAGCACGAAGGGGGCTGCGAACTTGGTCACCGCGGCGCCGACATTGCCGGCGCCGAAGATGCCAAGCGCCGTTCCCTGTTTTTCCGCCGGAAAGAAGGGCGATACATAGGCGACGCCGACCGCGAAGGAGCCACCGGCAAGGCCGACACCGAGGCCGGCGACCAGCATTTGGGTATAGGTGTGGGCATAGGAGAGCAGGAAGGTCGCCACGGCGGCGGCCAGCATGGTGAGCGTGTAGACGAGGCGGCCGCCATAACGGCCGGTCCAGATGCCAAGGACGATGCGGACGAGCGAACCGGTCAGAACAGGCGTGCCGACCAGCAATCCGAACTCGGCCTCGTTCAGGCCAAGCTCCTGTTTGATGCGGATGCCGATGATCGCGAAGATCGTCCAGACGGCAAAACAGAGGGTGAAGGCAATCGTGGACATCCACAATGCTTTGGCTGGTTCGCCGGCGGACATGGACTGTGTGTTCCTGATAACAGACATGGCTTCTCCGGGGCCCGACGAGGTCGTGCCGATCCATTGTTGAACGTTGAAACAAAAAACGCCGCTCGGAGATTGCGTCCACGGGAAGGAAGGGTTCCCAGACTGCAACAACCTTGCGACGTCGATGTCTTTGCGAGCGCCTATTGCGCGCTCATCCGCCTAGATCGCCGTTGATCCGGGCAAAATTAGTCCTGCAAGCTGCGTGCCAGTTTATTTCGGATTTTGTAGGTCATTGAAATTACTGGAGAACCGATAGTTTGAACGCCGATGCGCAATTTTCGGGCGGGAGAGTGTGCTGCGTATCTTTTGTGCGAATGCAGTACGTGGTGCGCGAGCCGCTGCCAGCCTTTTGTGCAGAGCAGCAAAAAGTCAGACTTCGTCCGCGCCCGGGGTAAAGCGTTGGGCGCTCTTGACGGCGAACCCGTCGACGTATTCCACGAATTGCGCTGGATCGAAGATCCGCCCGTCCATAAAGCGGTCGCCATCGCTATCGCCTTCGACCCGGATATCGGCGTCTGGCGGCGTGCAGTTCTCGCCGAGTGCTGCCCTGTAGAGATCGGGACGATAGGCAGAGGCCGCCGATCGTGCGCTGTTCAGGCTGATCTCGGCCTGGCCCCAGCGGACCATCTGGCTGTAGATCCACAATGCCTGGCTCGGCCGTGGGTAATTCGCATAATCACCATGGAACATGAAGTAGTTGTCGATGACGCGGCGGCTGCCCGTGGCATCCAGGCTGAACTCGCCTGCGAGCACGTACCTTACAATATCGACAGGAGCGGAAATATAACGCTGATCCGCCAATGCTTCGGCCAGGGCATCGTGGTTTTCGGCGCGATCGCACCAGCGCGCCGCAGCGTCCAGCGCCACGATCAGCCGGGAGACCGTTTCCGGATGGCTTTCGGCCCAATCGGGCCGCATGCCGACCACCTTCTCGGGCGCCGAGGGCCAGATATCCTGCTTTGCGGCGACGATCCGGCCGACGCCGCGTTCGGAAGCCACCATGTTCCACGGCGCGCCGACGCAGAAGCCGTCGATCGCCCCGACCGCCAGGGCGTCGGAGGTGAGGGGAGGCGGAACAACGACCAGCTTCACATCCCTGTCCGGATCGATCCCGCCGGCAGCCAACCAGTAGCGGAACTCGTAGTTGTGCGAGGAAAACGGATAGGTCATGCCAAGTGTCGGCGTGGTTTCGCCGCGGACCCGCATATCGGCTAGCACTTTGGCCAGCGCCTTGGCATTCTCGATCGCGCTTGCCGTTTCCGAAATGCCCGCCACTTGGCGCATGCGTTCGAAGAGCCGGGTCGAGAGCGTGATCGCATTGCCGCCGCGTCCCAAAGAAAAGGGTGCAATCGTCGGGGAGGGGTTCGACCCCAATCCGAGCACTGCCGCAACCGGCATCGGCGAGAGCATGTGGGCGAGGTCGAACTGGCGAAATGCCAGCCGATCGCGAACATTCGCCCAGGAAACGTCCTTGACCAGATCGAGGGTCAGGCCCTCCTTCTCGGCAAATCCGAATTCTGCGGCGGCAATCAGCACCGAGGCGTCGACAAGCGGAATGAAGCCGGCGCGCAGAACGCGAGGCCCTTCGCTGTGGAGCCGTAAAGGCGCAGACAAACGGCCTTGCTGTATTTCCATTCTCGTCACCGCATTCACTCCGCAGTCCTCCGAACAATCGAATGGCGTTCGCGCCGGTTCACATCAACAACCCGGCCGCCGTCACGACGCTTTGCGCGATCTCGGACATCTTCTTCTTCTCGTTCATCGCCGTCTGGCGCAACAGGGCGAACGCCTCTTCCTCCGAAAGGCCACGCATCCTCATGAGGATACCCTTGGCCCGTTCGATGATCTTGCGTTCCTCAAGTGCCGACTTCGCGTCGGCAAGCTCCCGCTGCAGGCGGCTGAATGCATTGAACCGGCTGACGGCCATATCGAGGATCGGTTTCACTCGCTCCTTTTTCAACCCGTCGACGATATAGGCGGAGACCCCGGCTTCGACCGCCGCCTCGATCGACGCGCTATCCGATCGATCGACGAACATCGCGATCGGCCGGCTGACCGTCCGTGTGAGCTGGAAAAGATGTTCCATCATGTCGCGATTGGGGTTCTCGATATCGATGATGATGACATCAGGCTTCAGCGTTTCGATGATGCGCGCGACGCCGTGTACCTCATGGACCACCGCTACACGCGTATGACCAGCCTCCCGCAGCCCCTCTTCGATGATTGAGGCGCGGATCGTATTTTCATCGATGACAAGCACTGTCAGGTCGCAACGGCTCATGCGTCATTTTAACCGCACTGCAGCACAACAGGCAAGGTGAATAGCCACAAAATTAAGCAATAATAGATAATGCACAAAAAATGTGCGGATGCGAATGTTTCGAGCATTTCACGTGGCGAAGAGGTCGCCCCAGTAGTTCAACTCCAGCGACGATGTCGATTGTTTTTGAAGATGCGTCGCAGCCTCTCGCATCTCCAAAATCATAAATCAGCTGCTGTCCTGTGTGCCGCTTCTGCTTCCGCGTGCTACGATATCGTTTCATTCCACAGTTAGGGACGATCAAGACATGACGGGCCAAGATGGCAGTATTCTGGATTATGCCGGAGTTCTTGCCGTGTTTCTTCTGGTCGGCGCGAATGGCTTCTTCGTGGCTGCCGAATTTGCACTGGTTTCCGTCAGGCGCAGCCGGGTCGCCGAACTTGCCGCTGCGGGACGGATGAACGCTTCGGCGCTTCAGCGGGCGGTAGACAGTCTCGACGCAAATCTCGCGGCGACGCAGCTCGGCATCACGATCTCCTCGCTTGCTCTCGGCTGGGTCGGTGAACCGGCGCTGGCGCATCTGATCCAGCCACTGCTGGCGTGGCTGCCGGGCGAATGGGCCGTGAGGGGCTCGCACGCCATCGCCGTCGTCATAGCATTCATCATCATAACGGCGCTTCATATCGTGCTCGGGGAGCTGGCGCCGAAGAGCCTGGCGCTACAGCGAAGCGAAGGAACGGCGCTCGCCGTCGTCCGGCCACTCGATTGCTTCCTCACCCTGTTCAAACCGGCAATCTTCGTTCTCAACGGCTTGGGCAACCTCGTGCTCCGAGCCGTCGGACTTCGTGCGGGAGCAGGCGAATCCTCCTTTCATTCTCCACAGGAACTGAAGCTGCTGGTGGCCGAGAGCCAGGAAGCGGGCCTTCTCAATCCGGTGCAGCAGCAGCTCGTCGAACGGGTGCTCAATATCGGCGAGAGACCGATCTCCGACATCATGACGCCACGCCTCGATGTCGACTGGTTCGATGCCGATGACAGCGAGGCTGAAATCCTGAAAACGATCCGGGAATGCAGGCACGAGCAGCTTCTCGTCGCCCGCGGCTCGATCGACGAACCGATTGGCATGGTTCTAAAGAAGGACCTGCTCGATCAGGTTCTGGATGGCGGAAAGATCAGGCCTCTGGATGCGATCAAGCAGCCGCTGGTGCTCCATGAGGGGACCTCGGTGGTGCGCGTCCTCGATAGCTTCAAGGCCTCGCCGGTCCATCTTGCCATCGTCATCGATGAATATGGTAGCCTTGAGGGTATTGTCACGCAGACCGATCTGCTCGAAACGATTGCCGGAGATCTCCCGGGATCCGACGAGGAGCCGACCATCATTGTCCGCGAAGACGGCTCGCTGCTGGTCGATGCGATGATGCCAGCCTTTGACGCTTTCGAAAGACTGGGTTTGCGCGAAAAGCCGGACGCCGATTTCCACACGCTCGCGGGCTTTGCCCTTCACCAGCTCCAGCACATTCCCGAGACCGGTGAAACCTTCGAGTTCGACGGATGGCGGTTCGAAGTCATCGACATGGACGGCATGCGCATCGACAAGATCATGGCGACGCGCACGTCGGCAGACGCGGCCGATATCTAGTCAACGCGCTTCCGGCTTGCTGATGGCCGCGAGGAGCGTGTATTGCTACCGGCGATGGAATTCATACCGTAACCCAAGGATAGAGGAACGACCCTATGAGCCTTCGCATCAACGATATTGCCCCGGATTTTACCGCCGAAACCACTCACGGGCCGATCCGTTTTCATGACTGGATCGGCGACGGCTGGGCCGTGCTTTTCTCCCATCCGAAGAACTTCACGCCGGTGTGCACGACGGAACTCGGCGCGATGGCGGGCCTTGAAGGCGAATTCCGCAAGCGCGGCGTCAAGATCATCGGCATATCGGTCGATCCGGTCGAAAGCCACAGCAAGTGGAAGGGCGACATCAAGACGGCAACCGGCTTCGACGTCGAATATCCGCTGATCGGCGACAAGGATCTCAATGTGGCGAAGCTCTACGATATGTTGCCGGCAGGCGCGGGCGAGAGCTCCGAAGGCCGCACGCCGGCTGACAATGCCACCGTGCGCTCCGTCTTCGTGGTTGGCCCTGACAAGAAGATCAAGCTCATCCTCACCTACCCGATGACGACGGGCCGCAACTTTGGTGAAATCCTGCGCGCCATCGATTCCATTCAGCTGACGGCCAAGCATCAGGTGGCGACGCCGGCAAACTGGCAGCAAGGCGAGGACGTCATCATCACGGCGGCGGTTTCGAACGAGGACGCGATTACCCGCTTTGGCTCCTTCGACACCGTCCTTCCCTATCTGAGGAAGACGAAGCAACCTGCCAACTGACGGCAGTAAAGGGCGCGAGTCTATGGCGGCGTCACCGGGCCTGGAGACGATCTGGATGCCTTCGCGGACGCCCAGTCTCTGACGGCTTGCGCCATGCTCGCCTGATGATCTGCAAACGAGAACCCCGAGCTCTTTTTTCGGGGTCTCAGGTCGTGGTCGCCGTCTTCAAGCCAGAGCAGGTCTATCTTGCTGGACAGGGAGTAGCCCGGCACTTCTTCTCTTGTGCCGAACTCATCCCGCGTTCCTTGCACTATCAGGGTCGGCGTCTCTAGTGTCTCCAGATGCTTCGTGCGGAGCTGGCCAGGTTTGTCCGGCGGGTGGAACGGATAGCCGAGGCAGACGAGCCCTACGATCTTGCCCTCGCGAAAGAGTTTGTCGGCAACTATGCTGGCAACACGGCCGCCCATTGATTTGCCGCCGATGATAAGTGGGCCGCGCGCGGCGAGTTGCTCGACGGCGGCAAGATATTCCGGAATGAGCCTGTCGGCGCGGGGAGGCGGTTTCCGGCCATCGGATGTTCGCCGTGCCGCCATATAGTCGAACTCGAATCTGGCGACGCGAAAGCCGACGGTTGCGAGAGCCTCGGCCGCGGCTGTCATCGACGTCGAATCCATCGCTGCGCCGGCACCGTGTGCGAGCAGCATCGTCACCTCGGCGTCGTCAGGACCAGTTGTTAGAAATCCATTTTGCATGGGTGATTCATAGACGGCCGGCCGGACTTTGTCAGTAATTTGGCGGCTATCCGGGCTGCGAATGGGTTTCTCTCCAATACTGTATGATAATTCGCCACTACGACCAATTCGGCACTTACGTCCAACGGATTTTCACGGCATATTAGAAAATTAGAAAATAGGGCATGAGGGAGCATTCGAACAATTCGGTAAGTACGCTCGGATGTCTTCCGTATTGGTTAGGGAGGACCAATCATGAGGCGAATTTTGGTGTTCGTGGCATCCGCCGCGGCGTTATTGCTTGGGGTGTCTCACGCATTCGCGCAATCGGGCAGCGTCGAGAAAGCAGTGGGCGGCTACAACTTCACTGAAGCCGCCAAGGAGGCTCCCGGCACGAAGGATTTCCATTCGGCCGACGGTCATTTGACCTTTGCGATCGTGACGCATACGGCAGGCAACGGCTTCTTTGACCCTGTCTATGTCGGCGCGACCGTTGCCGGCAACATGATCGGCGCCAAGATACTGCTGCTTGGCTCGGAGTCGCCGGTGGACGATCCTGCGCGTGAAATCGAAATCCTGAACCAGATTGTTCAGGACCCGACGATCGACGGCATTATCATGACGACGCCGCAGGTCGGCGCCTACAACGATATCGTCAAGGCCGCAGAGGCCAAGGGCATTCCGGTCGCAACGACCAACTCGTTCGACGCGACCCTCCTGAACCGCAGCGCCATCAGCCATACCGGCCAGGACGCATCGGCCGCGGCAATCGGCGGCGAAGCGCTCGCCAAATGCGTGCTCGACAGCGGCAAGACCAGCGGCTCGATCGTGCTGCCGTCCTCAACAGCGATGGGCAACATCGAGGTGAATAACCGCGTGACTTCCGCTTTCAATGCGATCGTCAAGACGCTGAAGGATGCGGGCAAGCTCGACGCCTTCAAGGTTGACGCCGGCCCGGAGAATGTCGGCATCGATACGAATCCGAACGACCCAGTGAATGGGCTTGTTACGCTCTTCGAGTCGCGCGGTGATGTGGTTGGCGTCTTCACCGCCAACAACGTCTTTACGCCGCCGCTCGTCAAAGCGGTCGCACAGGCCGGAATGACTGGCAAGATCTGCGCCTTCGGCTTCGATCTCGGCCCGGCTCAGCAAGAAGGCATCGCCGCCGGGAACCTGACCGGTTCGCTCGGACAGCAGCCTTTCCTGCAGGGCTTCTGGCCGGTCATGCAGCTTTATCTGCAGATCGATCGCGGCATCTCCGCCGCCAATCTCGATACGCGCGCTCAGCTCGTAACGAAGGAGACGGTCGCAAACGTCGGCAAGCGCTTCGAGAACTGATTGCGCTTGAAACTCTGAATAAGGGCAGGAGGACGCAGACCTCCTGCCCTCCGATACAGGGATCGACCGGAGAAACTTATGCCGCTCACCACGACGACTTCGCTCGGCCGTGCGCCGCCTCAGCTTTTTGGCGGCTGGGAGGGCGGTCTTCTCGTCTTTCTCGCTCTGCTCTATCTCGTCGGAGCTCTCGTCAATCCAGCCTTCTTCGGGTCAACGGAGGCGCTGCACGCGCTGCTCCGGGACACGTCGCGCGTGGGGATCATCGCCGTTGGAATGACCTTCGTCATCGCCAACAAAGATCTCGATCTTTCAGTCGGTTCCACCTACGGCCTGGTCGCCGTGGTTTTCGCTCGGCTTTTTGCTTCGAGTTTTCTGGACTTCGACATCGTGACCTCGGTCGTCCTGTGCTTGCTTTTGGGCGCGGCGATCGGCCTGATCAACGGCGTCCTGGTGACCGTCCTGAAAGTGCCGGCATTCATCGCGACGCTGACGATGCTTTTCATCGGTCGCGGTTTCGTGCTCGCGCTGACGCACGGGCAGGCGATCTACTACTCCGAAAAGGCGAAGGAGGCGCCGCTCTTCTTCCACTTGGGCGAAACGAATGCGCTCGGTTTCAACAACCAGATCGTAATCTTCTTGCTTGTCGCAGTTGTCGGTGCCTACGTGCTTGCCAAGACCCGCTGGGGGTACGAGACCTTCGCGACCGGCGGCAACGAGCAG
This sequence comes from Rhizobium sp. SVR5-9E, assembly GCF_056755095.1. NCBI lineage: Bacteria > Pseudomonadati > Pseudomonadota > Alphaproteobacteria > Hyphomicrobiales > Rhizobiaceae > Rhizobium > Rhizobium sp. SVR5-9E. Next base: position 20,453 of record NZ_JBNDHS010000092.1, read on the forward strand.
GCAGCCATCTATGCAGGCATCCCCACCGGCTGGGTGCGCACCCGCGCCTACCTGATCTCGTCGCTTTGTGCGACACTGGCAGCGCTTCTGTCGGCGGCGCAGGACAAGGGGGTGACCCCACTCTACGGCGTCAGCTGGGAACTCACCGTAATCGCCTCCGTCGTCATCGGCGGCGCGTCGATCCTTGGCGGGCGCGGCCGTGTGATCGGTTCCTGTCTTGGAGCTGCGGTCGTCGTCCTGATCGACAAGGTGCTCCGTGAAGGTTGGCCAATCACCCGCGTCATTGTCATCGACGGGGAGAATGTCACAGTCAATGCCAGGTACACACTGCCGGCAGGCGCAGTGCTGATCTTTCTCGGCCTGCTTCTGGTTATCGCCGTCCTCATCGAGCCCCACGTCATTCGGCGCCAGTTCGCGGGCCGGTTCTGGGCTTGGCTCCGGGGCCGGCCGCCGCCGCCGGCCTATGAGATGGGCGGCGTGGCGCTCGAAGGCGTTCAGACCAAGGGAGCGATGGCGACCGACGCGGCGCTGTCGGCCACCGGCCTTGGCAAATTCCTTGCGCGCCGAGACGCACTCGCCATTATCTTGACCATGGTGCTGTGGCTGACAGGCCTTGCACTAAGGCCGGACTACTGGTGGAACCTCTCCAACACCTTCGCGATCCTGCTGAATTATACCGAACTGGCCCTGATTGCGGTCGGGCTCACCTATGTGATCGCGGCCGGGGACATCGATCTTTCTGTCGGTTCCGTGCTCGCGCTGGCCGGAAGCACCGCCGCCTATTTCCTGAAGGTGCTCGGCGCCGACCCGCTCACAGCGATCGCGATGGGCCTGCTCGCGGGAATGATTGCCGGGCTGGTCAATGCTGTCGTTACAGTTGGTTTCAAGCTGCCGGCCTTCATCGCAACTCTCGGCATGTTCTACATCGCCCGAGGCCTTGCCGCCTGGTTCGTGGCCGGTCAGCAACTGACCGGCTGGCCGGAGGGTTATAACCTCCTCGGCCGGAAGTTGAACGACGTACTCGTCCATTTTGGCTTTTCGCTGCCCCCCGGAATCCTGCGTAGCGTGGCCGAGGTCGTCAGCGTCCAGACGATCTGGATGTTTCTTGTCGCCCTGCTTGCGGGCATCGTGCTCGCCTTTACGCCGTTCGGGATGAAAGTCTGTGCCACGGGGGGCAACATTCGTGCTGCTGCCTATGCCGGCATCAATACCAACCGGGTGCGCTTCATTGCGCTGATGCTCGCGGCGCTCTGCGCAAGCATGGCCGGGATCATCAACGTGGCTTATTTCCGCAGTTTCAATCCGGTCGCCGGCCAGTTCCGCGAGCTTGACGCCATTGCCTCCGTCATCATTGGCGGCGGTTCGATCTTCGGCGGTTACGGCACGATGATCGGCTCCCTTGCAGGGGCAGCCGTCATCACCCTCATCCGCGCGCTGCTGCAGCTCAACGTCCAGGGATTCACCATGCCGCAGCATTGGATCAACGTCTTCATCGGCGTTATCCTGATCGTCGCGGTGCTGATCGACATCTGGGTGCGCGAAGCCAAGATTTTCGCACGTCTCAGCGCCAGGCTGCCCGGACGCGCTCGAATACGGGAGAGTTCCTATGGCTGATGCGACGCCATCCCAGCCGATCGTCGAAATGCGAGGGATCGAGAAATCCTTCGGGGCGGTGCAGGCGCTCCGCAAGGTCGATCTCGTGCTCTATCCCGGCGAGATTCTCGGTCTGGTCGGCGACAACTCGGCCGGCAAATCGACGCTGATGAAGATATTGACCGGCGCCTATCAGCGCGACGCCGGGGAGATCCTGGTGGCCGGAACGCCCGTGCATTTCAAGAGCCCGCACGAAAGCCGCGACGCCGGCATCGAGATGATCTACCAGGATTTCGCACTGTGCGGGAACATGGATGTCGGCCAGAACATCTTTCTCGGCCGCTGGCCGCTCAAAGGTCCCTTCGTCAACCGGAAGA
>NZ_JBNDHS010000093.1:0-22339 GCF_056755095.1 Rhizobium sp. SVR5-9E
TCGAACGGCGGTACTGGCCGAAGAGATCGAGCAGCCAGGAGATATTGGCATCGCCCTCGGAGGTGTTGGTGGCGCCGACCTGGTTGCGGCGCGAGCCCATCTGCCCGGAGACCGTCTGCGAGGCGCCGACCACCAGGCTCGGCAGCGAGCCGGCCCCGGCGACCGTCACATTGCCGGAGGCGGCGTTGATGCGCTCCATCGCCTGCAGCACGTCGAGGTTCTGGTCGATGCCGCGGGCCACCAGGCTGTCGAGCTGCTTGTCGCGGAACGCCGTCCACCACTGCACCGTCGCAACGTCGCCGATGTTCTTGGCGCCACCCTCAGCGAACTTGCCCGGAAGCGGCATCTCGGGGGGCGTATGATCCGGCCCGACCACGCAGCCGGCTAAGGCCGACGCGATCACAAAACATGCCGCGCTGCGAGTTAGTACAGTTCGCCCCTTCACCCACCATCCCCCTTGGTTTGGCTGAAGATAGGCCAAACATGGTTAATGAAGGGTTCATCCACTGCCTGGCCGTTGCAGCTTGCTGCAACCCCGAAGCAGCAGATAAGCTGCAATGGCCATTGAATAATTGGTGGGATCCGGCTACCGCGACGCAGCAAGTCGACAAGGGCCGTGTGTCGGGCGGATCGCCCGGGTCGCGGGCTAGATTGACCCCTATCGAACGAGGCAAAGCTATGAACGTCACCATCTACCACAATCCGGCCTGCGGCACGTCCCGCAATACGCTGGCGATGATCCGCAATGCCGGGATCGAGCCCACGGTCATCGAGTACGTACAAGCGCCGCCGTCTCGCGCGGAGCTGGTCAAGATGATCGCCGATGCGGGCCTGACCGTCCGCCAGGCCATCCGGGAAAAGGGCACGCCCTATGCGGAACTCGGGCTCGATGATCCTGCCCTGACGGACGATCAGCTGCTCGATGCGATGTTGAAGCATCCGATCCTGATCAACCGTCCCTTCGTGGTGACGCCGCTCGGTGCGCGTCTGGCGCGGCCGTCGGAACTGGTTCTGGATATCCTGCCCGGTACTCATAAGGGCGCCTTCACCAAGGAAGACGGCGAAAAGGTTCTCGATGCGGAAGGCAAGCGTGCTGTCTGATCTGCCAGCAGCGCAAGGGTTAATCTCGCGGCGCTGTGCAAGGAAGGGCAAACAAGCTGTCGGGCTCGCTTACTGGCGTCGGAGATCGATGCTGCTCGTGACAACCGTCTTTCCAGTCGCCGGATCGCGGTCGACGGTCCTGAGACGCAGGCCCTCCGCTCCGACCTTCTCGATGGTCATGCTTGCATTCCGGTCGCCATTGACGGGGCGAGGCCACCGGACGGAAAGATTGATCGCGTTTCCGCGGCGGCTTCCCGAAAGTGCGGACGGCAGGCCGGACGGTCCGACATATGTACCCGTGTAGCGATCGCCGTTCACCTTTAGATCCGCTGAAACGGCTTTGCGAATGACGAGCAAGCCGCGGCAGTTGCCCTTCATCGAAAAGTCGAACGCACCTGCCGTTGTTGCGAAGCTGCAGTTCACGTTGATCGGACTGCTGCCGATCCGCGTCAGCACTGTGCCAGCGCCGTTCCAATTTCCCGCGAGCGACTTGATAAAGTCGATCTCTGCGGCGGTGGCCGCAAGTGGTTGGACACCGGCAAGAGCAACGGATAACAAATAGGCGGCGCTGCGCATGATGGGACCTCGTAACTGATCGTGCCGAACGTCTCCCAGACAGATCAGTTCCCCGGCCGGCATTTTCGCGGATAGTGAGCGCCGGAAAACCGCTGATGATGCAATCCCGGCCGGTTTACGAGGCCATCACGGATGCTCAACGATTATCGCACAGCCGCATAAAAGCACATAGACCCCCGTATAGGTCATACCCTTCTCGTTGGTGCCTGATGCTTCCTCCCGTTCAATAGTCAGGCCGGGAGCGGGCCTTTATTCTCAAGATGCTTCTGCCGTGGGGCAGTTTCTCTCGATCGATCCCGAATGGAACCAGCATACCTCGTGGGTTGTTTCGAGAAAAAGACGACGAGAATGCTCGCAGCGGACACACTTGATCGAAGGGACATTTGGACACGGAAGCCGGCTCTATTACCATCGAGGTAAGATCATGAGTAAGCCCGCAGCTATTCTTTTTGCAGTCCTGACCGCTGCTCCCGCAGCCGCGCACGATGCGAAGCCGACGTCGATGCAGCCTAACGGATGGACATATCCGTTTTCGTGCTGCAGCGGCATGGATTGCCGCGAAGTCACAGACCAAGCGGTTCTCGAAGGCCCCCGCGGCTATGTCATCAAGCTCACGGGAGAGCTCATCATGTCCCGGGATACTCGCATCAAGGACAGCCCGGACGGGCATTTTCACCAATGCACGGTGGCTGGCGAGCCCACAGGGCGCACGATTTGCCTCTTCGTTCCGCCGCGTGCCTACTGAGGATTACGACCATGACACAGGAAACCAATCGTATCGAAAGCCAGCTCATCCCCTTGAAGCTGTTCCCGGATCGTATTTCGGAAGGCTGGACCACGGCGCCGACGCCGGACGCTCACTCAGCGCCGGACAGCGGCTCCGAGGCTCATTTGATGGCGTTTTCCTTCAGTAAAGGCCGATCCGCCGCGCCTCTGGACGGTCAAGCTATGCAGAGCCGGACATCTGCCACGACACTCTACGTGACCGGAACGCTGTTTGAGCTTTTCTGCTACACCGTCAACCTTGACCGGCTTGTCACGGCGATGGGTGAGCAGCCGGCGGCGACACTGCAGTAGAGCCGCGCAAGACGCGAGCACGCGGTCGAGGCTGCAGTTTCCCCTCGGGAAGCATGGCGGGTCATTCCGCAAGCGCGTCCCGGACGTCTGCTTAGGCTCGCGACACCCTAGGCGGCCTTGCCTTCGTGGAAAACGCCGCGCTTCTTGAGAAAGCTGATGGCTCCGGCGAGTACACCGAGAGCGGCCATCAATGCGATCAGGACAGACAGATAGCCGACATGTAGGGTCGGATTCGGTGCGGCGAGATATTCCCAAGCCTCCACCGCAACCACAGCGAATAAAGCAGCGCAAACTGTCGAATAATCCTTGGCGATGACGCGCTTGAAATTGAATTCCATGCCTTCGGTGGATTCGGCAAACTTGCCGAAACGCGGCATCCAGCGCGGCACATCCCGGCAATAGGCTCGATACCCATCGCCAAACTTGTCCTCGAGGAACGCTTCTTCCGCGTAAATGATGCACTGATAGATGAAGGCGAACAATGCGATGCCGGCAGCCACCACCCAAAGGCTGCCATGCACCAGGAACAAGCCGCTGTAGATCAGCATGTTGCCGACATAAAGGGGATTGCGGCAGATGCCAAACATCCCCCCTGTTACCAGATCCTTGGCATAGACTTTCTTGTTGAGGCCGCCCCGCCGGATATAGGCATAACCGATGACGATGGCGCGCAAGATCAAGCCCGCAAGCACAACGGCGAGCGCAATCAGATCTTTCCCTTCCTCAAGAAAGGCGCTGCCAAATATCTCGGTCGGCGGCAGCGCCATCAGCAGCAACCCCACGATCATCACGGGGAATGCCTGATTGCGGAACTGGAAGAAAAAATTCCCGATGCTTATCATCGTCTTCTTCATTTGATGACCCATGCCTATTTGACCGCGATAATTCCGCAGAAATTGTACCAGCGGAAAAAGACCTCGATCTGGCGAAATCCTGTCTCCTTGAGCAGCTGGACATTTTCTTCCAGGCGGTAGGGGATCAGCACATTCTCCAAGGCTTCGCGCTTTTTCGATATCTCGATTTCCGAATAGCCGTTCCGGCGCTTGAAATCGTAGTAGTGGTCGATGAAAAGCCGATTGAACATGGTGTCCTCGCTCGTGAGCTTCTCAATGAGAAGCAGACAGCCCTGCTCATTCAATCCGGAGTAGATCTGCTTGATCACGCGCTCACGATAAAGCGGGCGGACGAATTGCAACGTCAGCAGCATGGTGACGACGCTGGCATCCGTCATCGCCAGGCCCTGGTGAAGATCGCCGACCCTCAGATCAATCTGCCTGCTGGTTTCTGCCTGCTGGATCTTTACTTTGGCTTTCTCCAGCATCTCCGGTGCGTTGTCGATGCCGATGAACTTGACCCCTTCATCCAAAAAGGTATCGAGCATCAGCAACGTGGTCGCCGTCGAGCAGCCGATATCATAAAGATTGGTGCCGGGCCGTGCGAAATCCCGCGCCAGTTCGCAGACCATGCGCTGCATTTCTTCATAGAAGGGCACTGACCGGCTCACCATGTCATCAAAAACACCGGCAACCGTGGCGTCGAAGGCAAAGTCCCCAACCGGGTGGTCCTCGCTGAACACCTCGTCCTTACGTTCGATGTGGAGCACTTTGCTCAGGTCTTTCTCCGCCATTTTATCTGATCCTTGGCTTTGGTCTACGAACGCTTCGGGCTTTGGCACCGCGGGCAGACCGAGCCGGATGCCTTGTGCTGCAGCACGCCCGGTCCACGGGTCTGAAATTCTGCAGCTCGTTCAATTGACCGATTTCGCTAGCTGGCGAATGACGCGAAGTCAAGTTTCCTGACGGGAAAGGCGAGACATGAGCAGACCGGCGCCCGAAAGCACCGCGCGGCTACGTGTGATTTCCAGTCAAAGTGGCGAATGCAGGAATACCGGCATCGAAGCGCTCTCTGCCTTCTTGGAAAGATAGAGCCGTGCTGTGTCGAGAGCCTCGCGAATCGTCACATCCATATCGAGATAACGGTAAGTGCCAAGCCGTCCTACAAAGGTGACGGAGCTTTCCTGTTCGGCGCGCGAGACATAGTCGGTCAGCTGCTCCTTCTCCCTGACCAAGCGAATTGGGTAGTAGGGAGTGTCCTCAGGGCTGCAGGCGCGGGAGAATTCTTTATAGCAAACAGAGCCCGCATGATTCTCCCAGGGAGAAAAATGCTTGTGTTCAGTGATACGCGTGTAGGGAACCGAGACATCCCCATAGTTCATCACTGCGCAGCCCTGGTAGTCACCTTCATACGTAAAGCGCTCGAAATCGAGGGTGCGATAGCCGAGCCGGCCGAACTCATAGTCGAAATAGCCGTCAAGCGGACCCGAATAGAAGACGTGCCGGAAGTCTGCGCTTTGAGCACGGTCGAAATGCGTTCCGAGCTTTACCGTGATGTTGGGATGATCGAGAATACGTCCGATCATATCGGTATAGCCGTTCTCCGGCATGCCCTGGTACTTATGGAAGAAATAGTTGTCATCGTAGTTGAAACGCACCGGGAGCCGTTTCAGGATGGAAGCCGGCAGGTCCGTTGGTGAGCAGCCCCACTGCTTTTGCGTATATCCCTTGAAGAATGCCTCGTATAAGTCCTTCCCGACAAACCGGAGGGCTTGCTCTTCAAAGGTTTCCGGATCTGCTATGGAGCCGTCGGCCTGTTCTTCAATAAACTGGCGAGCTTCGTCGGGCCTGAAGCTCTTGCCAAAGAACTGATTGATCGTGTGAAGATTGACGGGCAGGGAATAAACCTGACCGTCGCTCGTCGTTTTGACGCGGTTCTTGTACGGTAGAAACGTCTGAAAACCGTTCACATAGCTCCAGACCTCGGCGTCATCCGTGTGGAAAATGTGAGGGCCATAGATATGGACCATGACCCCCGTCTCTTTGTCGCGTTCCGTATGGCAATTGCCGGCAATGTGGTCGCGGGCATCGATGACCTCGATTTCATGGCCCGCCTGTGCCAGTTCGCGCGCGATGACCGCGCCCGAAAGTCCTGCGCCCACGATAAGGATTTTTTCATTCACGCGCATTTGCAGACTAGTCCTATCTCAGGGCTCAACGTTTGGCGGGATCTAATGAAAGCTTAGCGCGCATGAGCGCATCATACGCACCGATCAAGCGATCCAGATCGAGTCCCTTTTCTTGTGGTCCGAAGCTCAAGTGGCTTACGGTAAAGTCCGCATAAATCGCGGTCGGTCGATTAAGGAAGGTCGGCAAACCAACTGTCAGAGCGTGTTCGTCATCGCCTTTCGGCAAAGCCATGTGGATCAGGTCTCTTCCGAGCCAGGCTATGAAATTGATCGATTGACGTTCGTTCCAATCGATGACCTTGGCTGGCAAGGGCAGGCGCTTGTCTTCCGTTTGCAGAAAATAGTCGTGCAGTTCATTGGCGCGCTCCGCGCTTTGCCAAAGACTGCCGCCAAAACCGCCGGGCGGCCGTTCGAAATGGCCGACTTGGTTGGGAATTGAGCCCGCAACCTGCTGCCAATAGGCGCATACGCCGTTGTTCACGACATTGGCGGAAACGACAACATATTTCGGATTGGTTCGCCTGAACTCGATGAACTCGCTGAGCTTTTCGATGTCCACATAAACGATGTCGTCATCGCATTTGAGGAATATCGAGTTCGAAAAGGTCTGCAGCCGCTTGGCATAGAAATCATAGGCCTGCCAATAGGGTATCTGCTCGTTCGGATTGCCGACGAAACGTTGTATGCGCGATCGTATGCCGCCCAATCCCAGATCAGCACCCCACCCGCCGCGGAGCATGATGGAGGCACCCGCCGAAAGGTCAAGCTCCGGCCAGTGGCCGATCGCCACGTTATTGACATGCAGCGAAGGGACTCCCGCTGCATCAATGTTGAGGACGATTTGATTGGGAGCCCCCGGCGACAGGATCGCTGGAGTGGGCTTGCTCCAAATCGCCTGCGCGTTGTCGCGATCGAAACCCTTGAGCTGACTGCGTGGCAGCTTGCGGAGGACCGAGTGCGAATTGCTCCAGCCGCCGACAACGATTTCGAAATAAGTATCACCGCCATCGTTCGGAACGACTGCAATGTGAAGGTCGTTGGTGATCGTCGCATTAAGGCGGAGAGGTTGATTGGGAGCCACCGATCCCCTGGATTGGTAGGACGCAGCCGCGCCCATGTACCGGACCGGGCCGAATTCGCGTGTCACCCATTCGTGGTCCTCCCGCGAGCGGGTGAAGTCCCAGACGTGCCACTCGTCAATGATCCCTGCATCCATTGCGGAACGGATGTACTGGGTCAGGATTTCCATTCTTTTCTGCCTGCCCGCAAAGGTAACAAGTATAACCGGAGCCATCGTATCTATAACCGGAGCCATTGTGTCTTCGTTGTTTGCATTCGCGTCATCAGGATCACAAGGATCCGCAGCCCATCCACGTCGACGCGGCTTACTTCCTTTTCAGGACGCCGATTCCCAGAAAATTGCCCGCGACCGAATCGTATTGCTGTTTGAATTCCCAAGAGTTGAAGTCGGACTCCGCTTCTTTGACGTAGCTCCAGAACAAGGTTGTTCCCGGGCATGCTTGAGAAGCAATGTCGTGATGCACGATAATTTCAGCGTCGTTGCGGACAAGCAGATGATCGAACATCACGCCCTGAAGTGAGTGGTCCCCATCAACAAATACCATCTGCGGCTTGAATACCGAGAGATAGTCAACCACCTCGCTCGAGGTTGACAGGTTTTGTATGTAGTGAACCGGCGTGGAAGATATTTGAATGTATTTCTTGATAAACGGAGTTGGTTCGATCGGGTCTATGGCGAGCGAAAAATCAATCGGAGCTCCGATCTTCTTCAGCCATTCATTGACGAGAATGAATGTGCCGCCCCATCGGCAGCCGATTTCCGTGTAGTTGCGAATATGCTTTGCATTGTGCGTTAGCCAGACGAGATACCTGGCGAGCTGAGAGGGGTACTGCCAGAGATGCAGTCCCTTACCGAAGAATTCACGCAGCTCTGCCGGTTGCTGTTCAAGATACTCGTCATTCAAACCCAGCTCCGGTATTAGCTGTTTCTCGATGAATTGGGTGTCGTAGCACCGTGAGATCGGCAAATTGCGAATTGTGGTTATGGTCGACTCTACAGAGTCAGCGATGCTTGCGTAGCGCTGATACTTCTCAATCATCCTACAGGTCCGATCTTCTTGTTTGAGCGCCACGCCGCAATTTGCGGGACTGATGGCGGAGCTTGGTCATTCCGTTAAGCGGCCGGTTCGGTCCATAAGCGAGAATCGCGGGGGAGCGGCGCGTAGTCGTGCCACTGAGCGAGCTTTTCGAGATACCGCCGCCGATAGGCGCGATCATCCTCGAACTCGACGCCTGCGAGGACAAGTTCTGCGCCGATCTCGTAGTAGACGTCGAGGTTGCGTAGGTCAGGGACCGGTGTTTCGCCGCGCTCAGTTTCACCCTGCATCTGCCAGAACAGCTCTTCGAGACGGCGTACAAGGCCTGGAATATCGCGCAGCACACTGGTCTCACGATTGCGTTGCAAGGCGTCCTTGATTGCCGTGAGGCTTTTTCGATCGTGCGCCAGGGCGATGGCGCGGCTCACATATTCGTCCGGCGTGCTGCAAATCAGTTCCGGAATGCCGGCCGCCGCTACGATGCTTGAGCAGAAACGTGCGGCAAAGGTTTTTCCCGGGAAAGTCAGGACAGGCAATCCCATAGTGATCGCATCCGCGGCAGTGGAATGCGCCCCGTAGGGGAAGGTGTCGAGGAAGAGATCGGCAAGACCGATGCGCGCGAGATGCTGCGGATTGTGCGCCTTCGCAGCAAAAATGAGCCGCTCGGGTGCCACACCGCTTTGCGCGGCCGCCTCGCGCAGGCGCTGGTTGACATCCTCGCTGCCGCCAAGCAGCCACAGCACGCTGCCCGGCGTTGCCGAAAGAATCTTCATCCAGCGTGCAAAACACTCGGCGGTGATCTTCTGCATCCCGTTGAAGGAGGCATAGACGAAAACATCCTCCGGTAGTCCGACCTGAGCCCGACTCGGTCGCTCAGCAATTTCCCGCTTACGGTCGATGGGCTGGTCACAAGCGATCCGCAGCACCTTTTCGGTGTAATAGATTTCGTTCTCCGGCGGCACGATCTGCGGGTCGGTAATCATATACTGATGAAACGGACTGCTCATCGTGCCGGGATAACCGCAGAAGTTGACAATGACCGGCGCCGGGCGATAGGCGAAGATGGCGGTCCGGGCATGTTTCGTATAGCCATTGACGTCGACAAGAACGTCGATTTCGTCGGCGGCGATTTGTTTCGCTGCGTCGAGATCGCCCAGTGCTGCAATATCGCGCCAGCAATGGACGGCCGCCCTGATGCGGTCATGTGTCTTATCACCGGACCGAGGCTCGCCGCAGTAATAGGCGAAGATCTCAATGCTGCTCTTGTCATGCAGCTCGAAAACTTCGCAGAGAGCGAAGCCGACCGCGTGCTGGCGCAAATCCGAAGAAACATAGCCGATGCGCAGGCGCTGCCCGGATCCCGTTTTGAGCCGCGCCGGCTTGAGCGGGAAACCCTTGGTGTCGGGCCGCCCGACCAGATTCTTGCCGTAACGATAAGCCTTGGCGAGCTGGAAAAGCGGGTCGTCGGCATAGCAGCCGAGCGTCAGCGGCGACATCGTATCAAGCAATTGACGGGCTGAGACATGGATCGATGGGGTAAGAACCGGCCATTTACACTGATGCTGGCGCAGCGAGGTCCAATGCTGGCCCGCTTCCAGCTTTGAGGGTTGCAGCTCGATCGCCTGCCACAAGGCGGCTTCCGCATCCGCCAGCTGGCCGGCGGTTTCCAGCACACGACCGGTATGGTGGAGCGCCATCACGCGATGACTGAGGCGGTCAGGCGTGATCTCGTCGGTTGCTTCCGCAAAGTTCCGCCATTGCCGGACGGCCTGACCAATCAGGCCGCAGTCTTCCAGAGCGCGGCCGAGGTTGATGTGGGCGGGACCGAACGCGGGCTCATGTTTCAGGCAGGTGCGCAGTGCCTGGATCGCACCCGCGACATCGCCCATGTTGCGCAGGCAGACAGCATAATTGAAGCAGGCCATGTGCAGCAGCGGATTTGTATCGTTGAAGGCGATCCAGGTTTTGTAGAGGTCGGCCGCTTGCGCTAACAGTCCAACGCCGGCGAAGCCTTCTGCGGCCTGGAACAATGCGGTCAGAGACATCTGCTGATTACGCGCTTGCAGCAACATATCTGCAAGCGGCGACGCCTGACTGGAAGCGATTGTTGTATTGACGGTCATGCCTTTCCCTCGACAAAACGGCGCTGTGGCCGAAGACTGCAGGCGCAAAAGGGCCTGGTCCTTTATTGACGGCCCTGCCTTGCGCGGGGCTGGTTGTCTTGGAAGAGGCGGAATGGCAGTCCGCCGAGAACGAAAAATGGACGGCGCCTTGGCGCGCCGCCCGCTCTTGCAACATCGAATGAAGTGTTGCGGCGCGGCCGAAGCCGCGCCGTTGTCTATTATTGGACGGTCGTGTCGTTGTAGGCAGCGAGGACCCAGGCAGTCTGGTCGGTCGACATTGACGGCACCTGGGCGTCCGTGATGCCGTCGAGCTGCGCATCCGTCAGACCCATGATATCGTCCGAACCCAGGCCCTTGATGGCCGTCAGGCTGATGGCACCGATATCAGCAGAGCTGAAGCCTGCGAAGTCGCCGGCATCGAACGCTGCGATCTGGTTCGCCGACAGGGTCGAGACTTGATCGGTCGTCAAAGCGGTTGCCTGGTCGGAGGTGAGGGCAGCAGCCTGGGCGGTCGTCAGGCCCTTGATGTGGGCCGCGTCGAGACCGGCGACGTCCGCAGTTGCGATCAATGCGACGTTGGCAGCGGAGAGGCCAGCCAGGGTCTTCGTATTGAGCGCGTTGAGATCGGCGCTATTCAGCGTAAGGAGCTGGTCCGAGGTCAAGCCAGCGGCGCCAGCCGTGCTGAGGCCGACAAGCTGGCCGCTCGTCAAGGTACCGAATGCGGCGCTGTCGATAACGCTGACCTGGGCGCTGCTCAGCGCAGAGACCTGCGAGCTCAGCAGGTAGCCGACCTGGGTGCTCGAAAGCTCATCGGCTTGAAGGGCCGAAACCTGCGTGGACTTCAGGGCCTGCAGGTGAGCCGAGTCGAAGTTTGCCAGGTCGGTGTTGTCGAGCGAGGAAATGACAGCGGTCGACAGGCCGGCAACCTGGGTCGAGCTGAATGCCGCAACGCCGTTCGTGATTGCCTGGAGCTGGTCGAGCTTCAATCCGGCAAGAGCGCCCGTCGACAGGCTGGTGAGGTTTGTCGTGCCCAGCGAGCTGATGTCGTCGCTGCTGATTGCGCCGAGCTGAGTTGAATTGAGCACGGCCACCTGAGTGGTCTTCAGGCCAGCGAGCTGGGCGGTGCTGAGATTCTGAATCGAAGTTGCGGAAAGAGATTTGACCTGGTTGGCGGTCAGAGATTGTACAAAGGAAACGGCTGACATGGATGTACCCCAAGGTTAGTTGTGCCGCGGCGACGCCGATCTCGGACATCACCCTCCGACAGAGGACTATGCTAGGTGAAACATGGCTCGATCGAGCCAGCGCATCGGAATGGCATCATGCATCCAGAGCAACACGTCTCTGATTCCCACGCCCTCGAAAGCGAGTAGCAATGCCATGTCACCGGGATTGGCTTGAAAGTGCCGGTGCGCGCAGCTTTTGCCTTCCGCGTTCTGAGACATGATTATTCCGCAGATTTTAAATTTGGGTTAACTGCCGCCCGGATTCCGGATTGTTGTTTTTGTTTGCCGCGGCCCATATTTGGGTCGGTCGAATAGAAGCGGGCGACATGCTTTCATGCCGCCCGTCTATATTGCCTCGCAAGAGGTGCCTTATGATCTTTACTTGTCGCTGAGAGCATTGACTTGCCGGGTGAGGCGTTCTGGAAGCGGTCAGGAGCCGTCAAATTCCGCATAGGCTGCGATTACCGCATCGACTTGCGCCGAATTCAGTGCCCGCGCCTGCGCTGACGTGAAGGCGTCCAGCTGCTGGCTGCTCAGGCCCCCAATATCGGCCGTGGACAGGCCCGGCAGAGCTCTCGTATTGATCGCCGCGATTTCGTCCGTCGTGAAGGTCTGGATGTCCTCCACCAGCATCGCCGCGATCTGTGCGGCCGAGAGCGCCTGGATCTGCGTCGAATTCAAGGCATCGATCTGCTCGGATGACAGTGCTGTGATCTGGTCGCTCGTCAGCCTGGCAATCTGGCTGGTCGTCAGCGCATGGATCTGGTCGGTGGAGAGGGCCGCGACGGCATCGGTGGACAAGCCATACAGCGACCGCGTGCTGATCGCCGCGATCTCGTCGGGCGTGAAGGTCGCGATGTCTTCCGGTTCTAGGGCGCCAAGCTCGGCCGCCGTCAGTGCCGCGATTTGCGAGCTCGTCAAGGCGGCAACCTGATCCGTCGACAGGGCGGCGATCTGGCTGCTTGCGAGCGCCGCGATCAGGCGGTTGGAAAGGGCGGCGGTCTGGCTGGTCGAGAGCGCCGTAACATCCAGTCCCGCCGCTTGCCGCGTGGTCAGGGCGCTGATCTGCGCGGTGCTCAAGGCCCCGACCTGCTCGGGTGACAGCGCGGCGATCTGGTCGCTCGTCAGCACCACAAACTGGGCGGTCGTCAGGGCGTTCAGCTGATCCGAGGAGAGAGCCGCAACGGCGCCGGTGGACAAACCCGGCAGCGCCCTGGTGCTGATTGCCGCGATTTCGCCGGTCGTGAACGTCGCGATGTCTTCGGACTCCAGGCCCCTGATATCGAGCGCCGTCAGGGCAGCGACTTGCGCGCTCGTCAGGGCGGCCGCCTGATCAGTTGAGAGAGCGCCAATCTGATTGCTTCCGAGTGCTGCGATCAGGCCCGTCGAAAGGGCGGCGGTCTGATCGGTCGAGAGCGCCGTGACATCCAGCCCCATGGCTTGCCGCGCGAGCAGGGCACTGATCTGCGTGGTGCTCAAGGCGCCCATCTGGCCGGATGACAGCGCTGCGAGCTGAACGGTCGTCAGCGTCGCAACCTGACGGGCCGTTAGCGCGTGGAGCTGGTCGCTGGAGAGAGCCGCGACGGCATCGGTGGACAAGCCCGGCAGCGATCTGATGCTAATCAGCGCGATTTCGTCAGTCGTGAAGGTTGCGATATTTTCCGGTGACAGGGCGCCAAGCTCGACCGCTGTCAGGGCGGCGACTTGCGCGCTCGTCAGGGCGGCCGCTTGATCGGTTGACAGGGCGGCGATCTGGTTGCTTCCGAGTGCTGCGATCAGGGTCGTCGACAGTGCGGCGGTTTGATCGGTCGAGAGTGTCGCGACATCCAGGCCGAGGGCTTGCCGCCATGTCAGGGCACTGATCTGCGCCGTGGTCAAGGCGCCGACTTGCTCGGATGACAGCGCCGCGAACTGAACGGTCGTCAGCGTGGAAATCTGGCTGGTTGTCAGCGCGTGGATCTGGTCGCTGGAGAGGGTCGCGACGGCATCGGTGGACAAGCCCGGCAGCGCCCGCACGCTGATCGCCGCCATCTCGGCGGTCGTGAAGGTCGCGAGGTTATCCGGCGATAGCGCGCCAAGTTCGGCCGCGGTCAGTCGGGCGATTTGCGCGCTCGTCAGGGCAGCGGCCTGATCGGTTGAGAGGGCGGCGATCTGGCTGCTTCCGAGTGCCGCGATCACGCCCGTCGACAGGGCGGCGGTCTGGTCGGTGGAGAGCGCAGTCACATCCAGCCCCAGGGCTTGGCGCGAGGTCAGGGCGCTGATCTGTGTCGTGCTCAGGGCGCCGACCTGCTCGGATGAGAGCGCGGAGATTTGGTCGCTCGTCAGCAAGGCGATCTGGCCGGTTGTCAGCGCATGAATCTGGTCCGTGGAGAAGGCGGCGATGGCGTCGGCGGACAGGCCCGATAGCGACCGCGTGCTGATCGCGGCGATCTCGCCGGTCGTGAAGGTTGCGACATTTTCCGGCGACAGGCCACGCAGCTCGATTGAAGTCAGCGCAGCAATTTGCGCGCTCGTCAGGGCGGCCGCCTGATCGGTTGAGAGCGCGGCGATCTGGCTGCTTCCAAGTGCCGCGATCACGCTCGCCGAAAGGGCGGCGGTCTGGTCGGTCGAGAGGGCCGTGACATTTAGTCCAGGGGCTTGCCGCCATGTCAAAGCGCCGATCTGCGTGGTGTTCAAGGCACCAACCTGCTCGGATGACAGCGTCGCGATTTGGCCGCTCGTCAGCGCGGCAATCTGGCCGCTCGTCAGCGCATGGACCTGGTCGGTGGAAAGAGCCGCGATGGCATCGTTGGACAGGCCCGGCAGCGACCTGGTGCTGATCGCCGCAATCTCGTCGGGTGTAAAGGTTGCGATGTCTTCCGGCGACAGGGCCCGAAGTTCGACCACTGACAGCGCGGCGACTTGGGCGCTCGTCAGGGCGTCCACCTGGTCGGCTGAGAGGGCTGCGATCTGGTTGCTTCCAAGCGTGGCGATCAGGGTCGTCGAAAGGGCGGCAGTCTGCTCGGTGGAGAGCGCCGTGACATCCAGTCCTACGGTTTGCCGCGAGGTCAGTGCGCTGATCTGCGTGGTGCTCAAAGCCCCCATCTGCTCGCCAGAAAATGCCGCGAGCTGAGCGGTCGTCAGCGCGGAAACCTGGCGGGTCGTCAGTGCGTGGACCTGATCGGTGGAAAGAGCCGCAACGGCGTCGGTGGACAAGCCCGGTAGCGTCCTGGTGCTGATCGCCGCAATCTCGTCGGTCGTGAAGGTCGCGATGTCTTCCGGCGTGAGGGCGTGGATTTCATTGAGACTGAAGGCGCCGATCTGCGAGCTGGTGAAGGCAGCGACCTGATTGCTGTCCAGTGCTGTCATCTGGCCGGCGGAAAGGACTGCGACCTGTCCCGTGGACAGGCTCTGGATTTGCTGCGCGGACAGAACCGCCAACTGGTCGGCCGTCAAGCCGACGATGGCGCCCGGCGATACGGCGCTCATCTGTTGCGCGCTCAGTGTGTGGACGTTGTCCGCACCCATAGCAGCGATCTGACGCGCGTTGAGGACTTTGACTTGGTCAGCGCTGAGGGCTGCCGCATCCTCGGTAGTCCACGCGGCGATCGAAGCCGTGGAAAGGCTCCGGATTTGGCTGATGGACAGCGTAGGGATGGTTGTTGTCATGGACGCGCCCCGGATTTGCTAACGGATCAAAAACGTCGTTACCTGCGCGCTCCGGGCGAGTGGGCCAATCAGGCCCTCCCTGTGTTGGACCAGGCCAGCTCCGTGCTGCTCGGGGTTTCGCCAGCTCAGACGGACGCCGCCATCGCGTGGTTGCTGCGAAGGAAACGCGATTTTTGCAGAGAACATGGCTCGGACGAGCCTGCGCATTGGAAGGGCATCATGCATCCAGAGCCATCGGCCCTGATCCCCACGCCAGTCAACGCGAACGTCTTCGCGCTACAACAGCCAGTCCCCCGAATCGGCGGTCAAGGCTGCGCACGAACCTTCGCTACTGTGGGACTGTTAGTCAATAGCCGTTAACGTTCGGTTAACGCCCGCCAACCCTCGCTTTCACCAGCGCGGTCCTGTCGGTGGGCCAAGCTCTTGAAAAACCGCAAGTCGGAAAGGCCAGAAGCGATGGGGGTCACAAGCAGACATGCCGTTTTGGCGGTGTGCTAGTTGCGGCGCTTCGATGGGTGTAGACTCCCGGCATATTGCATGTTCATGCAAGGCAACGATGATGAGTACCCCCGCGCTCGACCGGAAGCTGCTCACGATCCTAGCCGCGGATATGGTAGGCTACTCGAAGGCGATGGAGGCCGATGAGGCCGGCACCATCAAGCGACTGAAGGCCATCCGCGCCGACCTGATCAATCCCGCCATCTCCCAGCGCCATGGCACCGTTATCAAGCTGATGGGTGACGGCGCGCTCGTCGCCTTCGACAGCGTGGTTGATGCGGTTGCCTGCGCCGCGGAGTTTCAGAATACCGTGGCCGCGCGCAACGCCGACCTGCCGGAGGCTGAGCGCATCGTATTCCGCGTCGGGATCAATCTGGGCGATGTGGCGTTGGTGGATGGCGATGTCTATGGTGATGGCGTGAATGTCGCCGCGCGGCTGGAGCAGTTGGCAGAGCCGGGCGGCGTGATGGTGTCGGGGACGGCATACGATCATCTCCAGGGCAAACTCGATTGGCCGCTCGATTTCGCCGGCGAGCCGCAGGTCAAGAACATCAGCCGCCCGGTGCGGATGTATCGGCTGAGACTCGACGGCAAACGGGCACGTCGCCCGCTTCTCGGAATGATGCCGCGCTGGGCCAAGACGGCTGCGGCGGCGATCGTGGCGCTGGCTCTGGCAGGCGGCGGGGTTTGGTGGTTCTTGCAGCCCGAGCCTTTGAGCGGCAAGCCGTCGGTGGCAGTGCTGCCCTTCAACAATTATGGCGGCGACGATGCCAGCGGGCGTCTGGCCGATGGCCTGACTGAGGACATCATCACCGACCTCGCGCGGTTTCCCGAATTCGAGGTGGTGGCGCGGAATTCGACGGAAGTTTATAAAGGCAAGCCAGTGGATGCCCGCCAGGTCGCAAGTGCGCTCCATGTCGGCTTTGTACTGGAAGGCTCGATCCAGCGGCAGAGGGACCGGGTACGGATCACAGCACAGTTGATCGACGCAAGAAACGGCCACCATCTTTGGTCGGAGAATTGGGACCGGCCCGCTGAGGACGTGTTCGCCGTTCAGACCGAAATCGCAGAGCAGGTCACGAACCGCCTCGGCGGCGGAGTCGGACTGATTCAAGAAGCCGGGCGGGCTGCAGCCAAACGTAAACGGCCTGAAAACCTGAATGCCTATGATTACTATCTGCTCGGGTCCGAGAATATTGAAAAGCTCACCAAAGCGGATGCGGAGGAGGCCGTCACGTTTCTCAACCGCGCCGTCGAGCTGGACCCGGGGCTGGCACGGGCCTGGGTGGAACTTTACCATGCTCATGATCTATTGGGTGTGTTTGGTGTCGATCCCGAGAGCAACCGCAAGGCGGCTGCCGATGTAGCCGAACGCGCGGTGCGGCTTGATCCGAGCGACGCTGAAGCACACGCGGTGTTTGGTATGAGCCTTGCTAATAAGGGCGACATGGGCCGCGCCAAGGCTGAGCTGGACACGGCCCTTCGTCTAGCTCCCGGTTCGTCCGAAATCCTCACTTTTTATTCCGGCTTTGCAGCACGCTTCGGTGAACCCGAACGCGGCGCTCAAATGGTCGACCAGGTAATGCGGCTCGACCCGAACTATCCAATGTGGACGTCCAACTTCTTCTCGCCTGCCTATTTTATGGCGGGCCGGTATGAGGACGCGGTGAAGATGCTGGACCGCATGACGCCTAACAACTACCAAAAGTGGAATTGGGTGGTGCGTAGCAGCTCCCTCGCGGCACTGGGTCGAACCGATGAGGCGAATGCTTCGGTTGTAGAAACTCTCAAGCGGCACCCGGACCTGACTGTCGAGAGCATGATCAATGAATCCGGCCTGAGCGCAATGGAGCGCAGTCGGTTCATAGAGACAATGCCGCTAGCTGGCTTCCCGGCGTGCGCCAAGCCCGAGACACTGGCGAAACTCGCCAAACCTCTGCGACTGCCGGAATGTGAGGCAGGAAAGGCGAAGCCTCTCGATCAGCCATAGAACAGCCCTGTGCAACGCGCGCGAGAGCCGCTGATCGCCCCGGTACCGGCGAGCGCTGTCGCTGAGGGTTTGGCGCGATGACGCAAATGGTTGCAACGCTCCGCGAAGCACCCACTAAGTCGGCTTTGGGTCATCCACGCCGACCCGGCGTTGTCCGACATATACCCGCTTCCTGCCCAAATACGGACGACTGCAGCCTGCTGATGTTTTGCGGCTCAGCCGGCATCCTCGTTGACCAAACTGGAGCAGCGCGAAAGCGGTCTCTCGGGTTCTCAACGCAACTTTGTCAGCGCGTTTTCACGAACGATTTCAGTCGGAACGGAGGCCGCGCCCAGGTCGCAATTCAGACACTGCGGCTGAAAGTTCTCTCTTTTGTTCCGGAGCGTTTTTCGAATGGGCATAAGAATCATTGCGTTGGGAGTTTTGGCGCATCCGACGAGATGAAACTGGGAACTCCTATGTAATTGCTGGACCAATATAATTCGTAGTGACGTCTTGGCCGCCGATGTTGGAATAGCGCGTCTCTTCGATCCCCGTCTCTTCGATCTCCACCATTTCGATGCCCCCTCTCTCGTTGACCAAATTGTGGGCCCACTAGCAAAGGTGCTCGGGATCGGCTCCAACAACTTGCATTTGGATACGCTACCTGTGGTAATTGGGAACATGAACGCCGTTGAACAGAACCTTGCCAACTGGAGGGCCGCGCTCCTGTCGAGCATTCCGGTTGGCGGTCTGCTGTCTCGCAACCCCGTTGCGTACAAGTGGAAGGCATCATTTCGAGTCTGGATGCTGCGTGAGGCCGTGTTCTGGCGGCTGCACGATTTGATGACGCAATCCTACGCGCTACATCAGCAGGGGCATGGCCTCGGCGCACGCATCCTGCTGCGGAGCGGCTTCGAGTCGCTCGCCACGCTGATCTACCTCAACCAACTCATGCAACAGGTGCTCGACTGCAAAATAAGCTTCCATGCCTTCGGCGAGAAGACCTCGGTGCTTTTGCTCGGGTCGCGGGACGGTTCGACAGAGCATCAGTCCATCAACATCGTGACGATCCTTCAAAAATCCGACAAGCGTTATCCCGGCATAGAAAAGCTCTATGCTATCTTGTCTGAAAGTGCTCATCCGAACTACGAAGGCATGGTGGCCGGCTATTCAAAGATCGCTCACGACGAGTACGAGACGCATTTCTCGAACCGTTGGATGGAGCTGTATGGCGACCGGCACCTTGGGTCGATGGAACTATGCATGAGCACGTTCCACCATGAGTACAATGACGTTTGGCCCGCTCTCACGGAAAAGCTCGAAGGTTGGATCGAGGCGAACGACGCTAAGCTAGAGGCGACCAAGAACGATCCGCTGATTCGAGCCTAATGCAGCGCGTGACGACCAGTCGAAGGCCTTCCGGAGACGCTAGTCCGCGTTTATGGTGGTCAGAATCCGCGAACTGAGGGTGCGAGCGAGTCCGCACTTATGTGGCGATGCAGATTAGGAAAGTGGTGGCGCACCCGACAGGATTCGAACCTGTGACCTTTGGAATCGGAATCCAACACTCTATCCAGCTGAGCTACGGGTGCATGCCTGAGGCGGTTTGAATCGCCTGTCCGATGCGTGGTTCTTAGCCTAGCTTCTCCTGCGCTTCAATCTCCAAAATGGAAAAGTCCGCCGTTCTTGCGATCAGCGGGCTTGATATTCTCGGCCAATCCGTTTGGACCTGCGTCGGCGCTGGCGAAACGAGCCCTAGGGAGCGCAGAGCGCCGACCGAGTAGCCGCTATTTGGGCAGGATCCCGAGCGGAAAATAATCACATGCCCAGACTTTGGCCGCCATACCCCAAGCGGGTTCTTGCGCCTTTGCCTCGTGCCGTTGCCGACCGCCGATTTTTCACGGGTTTTGGCATTTGAATACGCCTTGCCGTTCCACTTTGCATGGTTCTTGCATTGCCCTTTGCATTGTATTCAAATGAACAGAAAAAGGGGAGCCACACCTTTGGCGTTCGATGAAATGATCACCGGGAACGAAAGTCCCCGTCAGCCATATGAGAAATACTTCGAGTGGTACAATGCCCAGGACAGGGCGCATCTGATTGCCAAATCGCGCGACGCGGAAAACATCTTCCGGAAGACCGGCATCACCTTTGCGGTATACGGACACGCGGACTCCTCCGAAAAACTCATCCCCTTCGACATCATCCCCCGCATCATCTCCGGCCGCGAGTGGCGCAAGCTCGCGCAGGGCATCGAGCAGCGGGTGATCGCGCTCAACGCCTTTCTCGACGACATCTACCACAAGCAGGAGATCATCCGGGCGGGCCGCATTCCGCGCGAACTGATCGAGAAGAATGAGGCGTTCCTGTCCGAGATGATCGGCTTCCGTCCGCCCGGCGGCGTCTATACCCATATCGTCGGCACCGATATCGTGCGGACCGGCGAAGATCAGTTCTACGTGCTGGAGGACAATGCCCGCACGCCTTCCGGCGTCAGCTACATGCTGGAGAACCGGGAGACCATGATGCACATGTTCCCGGAGCTTTTTCACGAGAACAAGGTTCAGCGTGTCGAGGACTATCCGTATCTGCTGCGCCAATCGCTCGCCTCGCTCGCCCCTCCCGGCTGCAAGGGCAAGCCGCGCATCGCGGTGTTGACGCCCGGTATCTACAATTCCGCCTATTACGAGCATTCGTTCCTCGCCGACATGATGGGCGTGGAGCTGGTCGAAGGGGCGGATCTGCGCGTCCTCGACGGCAAGGTGAAGATGCGCACGACGCGCGGTTATGAGGCGATCGATGTGCTCTACCGCCGCGTCGATGACGACTTCCTCGATCCGCTGACCTTCCGGGCCGATTCCGCGCTCGGCATTCCCGGCATCATGGATGTCTACCGCTCGGGCAACATCACCATCGCCAATGCGCCCGGTACCGGCATCTGCGACGACAAGGCGATCTATTCCTACATGCCGGAGATCGTCGAGTTCTATACCGGCCGGAAGGCACTTCTCGAGAACGTGCCGACCTGGCGGTGCTCGGAAGCCGGCAGCCTGAAATATGTGCTCGAGCATCTGGACGAACTCGTCGTCAAGGAGGTCCACGGCTCGGGCGGCTACGGCATGCTTGTCGGCCCGACGGCTTCCAGGAAGGAGTGCGCCGACTTTGCCGAAAAGCTGAAGGCCAAGCCCGCCAACTATATCGCCCAGCCGACGCTTTCGCTTTCGACTGTGCCGATCCTCGTCAACAAGGGGATTGCGCCGCGCCACGTGGACCTGCGTCCCTATGTGCTGGTGTCCGACAAGGTACAGATCATTCCCGGCGGTCTGACCCGCGTCGCACTGAAGCAAGGCTCGCTGGTCGTCAATTCGAGCCAGGGCGGCGGCACCAAAGACACCTGGGTATTGGAGGACTGATGCTCGGAAGAACTGCAAACGGACTCTACTGGATGTTCCGTTACATTGAGCGCGCCGAGAATATCGCGCGCCTTATCGATGCCGGGCTGCGCATGTCGCTGACCAGAAGCGGTGATGGCGATGATGACTGGGACGGCGTGCTGCAGAGTGCCGGCGTTCGAGAGGCCTACGAGGAGGTTCACTCCAAGATTACCCGGGCCGATGCGATCGACTACCTGCTGCGCGACCGCTCGAACCCGTCGAGCGTCATGTCCTGTATCGACTATGGCCGCAACAATGCGCGCATGGTCCGTACGGCGCTGACGCGCGAAACCTGGGAGGCGACCAACGAATTCTGGATCGAGCTCAAGGGGCTGCTTTCCAAGCGCCTCAAGGCGGCCGAGATGCCCGAGGTCATCGATGTCATCAAGCGGCGGGCGGGGCTCACCCGCGGGGCGTTCCACGGCTCGATGCTGAGGAACGAGCTTTACAACTTCGCCCGCATCGGCACGTTCATCGAGCGGGCCGACAACACGAGCCGCATTCTCGACGTGAAATATTACGTGCTGCTGCCCTCTGTTTCGCAGGTCGGCTCGTCCATCGACAACGTCCAGTGGGAATCGATCCTGCGCTCGGTTTCGGCGCATCGCTCCTATAGCTGGGCCTACGATGCGGAATACAAACCGGTCAACATCGCCGACTTCCTGATCCTCAACGGCCAGATGCCGCGTTCGCTGGCCTATTGCTACGAAAAGATCGTCAGCAACCTCGGCTACATTTCGCGCAGCTACGGCGGTGAACGCCTGCCTGCCCATGATACGGCGGACGCCATCCGAACATCGTTGCAAGCAAGGCAGATCAAGGATGTCATCGACCAGGGGCTGCACGAGTTCCTCGAGGATTTCGTCAATCGAAACAACCAGCTGGGTATCGAAATTTCCGAGGGTTACCGGTTCTACGTTTAGCGGGGCATGAGATGAGACTGAAGATTAGCCATGTCACCGAATACCGCTACGACGAGCCGGCGCACTTTTCGCTGCAGCGCCTGCGGCTGACGCCGCCCAGTGCCTTCGGGCAGAAGGTTCTGAACTGGTCGTTGCATGTCGAAGGCGCCAAGCCCGAGGTGGAATACGACGACCAGTTCGGCAACCACGTGAACCTTGTCTCGCTGGAGGGCGAACAACAGGTGACGCGCATCGTCGCCGAGGGCGAAGTTGAAACCGAAAATCGCAACGGAGTGACTGGTCCGCACACCGGTTATTGCCCGCTGTGGCTGTTTTTGCGGGACACGGGGCGCACCCGGCCCGGCAAGCTCATCAAGGACCTCATCAGGACCGTCAACGGCGATAGCGAACTCGCCCGCATGCATGCGCTGATGGCAGCCATCCACGAGGCGATCGACTACATGCCGGGCACCAGCGACACGGAAACGACCGCCGAAGAGGCGATGGAGAAGAAGACTGGCGTCTGTCAGGACCATGCCCACGTCTTTATCGCGGCTGCTCGCGCAATGCAGGTGCCCGCCCGCTATGTGTCCGGTTACCTGATGATGGAAGGGGAGGCCGAACAGGCCGCCACGCACGCATG
>NZ_JBNDHS010000094.1:0-22230 GCF_056755095.1 Rhizobium sp. SVR5-9E
GAACTTACGGGGATCAACGGCGGATTTAGTGTTGTTGACCGTCATACTTCGACCCCTTCGTCTACCAGGTGCGTGACAAGCTTGGTGTGCGCGTCAGTCCAGATTGCTGTCATGTTGCGATAGTTATTCCTCACGGTCTGCACAGCGATCATCGGAATCCCTTCAATCGCTGCAAATCGAACCAATCCTTTGGCGTCCGGCCGGATTGGCCGATCCGTGTCGGCCAGCAATGCCTTGGCGATTTCGTGAATCCTGGCGCAGTTCTCGACCGACTTTTTGTGCCTGGCGTTCAACCGGTCCGCGGCGATGATTCCAAGCGACGCTTTCTCCGCTTCCTCCAGGATAAACGCACGGGCATCCAAAACACGTTCACTGCTGCTGACCGTCATGCTCCTGCTCCTTCGAGTTGGCGTTCACCACTTCGCGGGGATCGGTCCAGCCGTTCCAATTGAAGTCCCTTCACGAAAATATCCTCGGCGACGTCGTCTGGCAGAAGGTCGTTCATTTCGATCGCGCCAGCTTCCAACCTGATCAATTGTTGCTCACTGACCTCTCGCAGCATCTTTTTAATGGTGTGTCGCGCGGCTCTCTCGGCTTGTTCAGGCGAGCGCGAGGGCATGGCTACGGGTCGGTACCCGCAGCTGAGTGCGGCCTCCTGCGCAAACGATATCAGGACGTGGCTTACCTCCGGATCGTAAGTACTCTTATAAATCTCCGCGTTTTCGGCCAGGCCGAGAGCCTGTCGAATTTCGGATATCTCCGTATGGTCCAGCGACGAGTTCGGCGAGGTGATGAGGGTCGCGCCTTGATCTTCACCAAGGCCTCGACGTTCCATCTCTTCGAAAACAGCGAGCAGCCTGACGCACTCGGCAAGGGTCTTGGACAGTGGAACTTGGTCAAGGGTGACGGTATTACGAATAGTTTCAGTTGTTCTCTTCTTCCCGTACAACACGCGGAAATCCTCGTGGTTTCTGTCCATTGTGTTCAATTCGGTTTGCATCTGGTCGATTTCCTCTGTTAGCGCTATGACCCGACGGTTCATCCGACCTAGACGGAACAAGAGGTGGCAACCGTACGACCATACAGCGTGGGCGTATTCGGGCCCGGTCAGATGATGTTTGCACAGGAGGCAGTTTCCGTAGCCGCCTTCGACGATACCACCCTCCGGATTTCCATCGAGGCATCGTTGCCCACTGTATGGGCAAATTCCGAGGTCTCGTCTCTCCCATGATCCAATAGCCGATAGCGCCAATTTCAGAAGGTCTGGTGACCCGGCAACCAATCGACTGCTGGCGTCGTCGAAATCCATTTCCTTGGCAGTTCTGAACAGTTCGGCGCGCGCTCGCACCATTCCCGCAACATCCAAGTCATCAAACGAGCTGGACATGAAGCTCGCTTCGAACTTCGCGTAGTAGATAGACTGCAGTATGGTCGCGTGTCCTGCGAACATCTTGCTGACAAGTTCGATCGACAGTCCTGCCTGCAGAAGAATCATAATTCCCGCAACGCGCATTCCATGTGAGCTATACCGGGACTTTTGAACCTGTTTTCCAGATTTGGTCATCGTGACGAATACGTCACGATCTTCTTCAGCCGCGCTAGCGTTCCATCTGGTTTGTACCTCGAGCATCAAGTCGAGCCAAAACCTCGAGCATTGCTGGTATCTCAGCGGATTGATTTTCGTCGCATGCCTGCCAGCCGGCATTCGAAACAGTGGGAAAATCTTTGGAAGCGTATCCTTTGCACCTTCTTCGGGGTCGCCGTCGTATTCAAGTTGCACAGGGCCTTTAATTGGATTCCAGGTCTCCTGCCAAACTTTCAGGTCGTACAGCATCCGGTGTAGGTCGACGTTTTGCCAAGGGACCACGTATGCCGCAGAATGCTTGTTGGTATTGATATAGAAGCCGGTTATGCTCGGATTGTTCGTCATTCGAGCATAACCCCTATACGGATCGGTCCGCTCAGTGTTCTCCCAATAGCTCGCGTGAGGTCCCGTGTTCGGACCCCAGGCGAGCGTGTCCCCATTGAAGGTTCGTGGGTCGCCTTCGCCGCTGCACAGTCGGCGAACCTGCACCGTTCTCAGTGGTATGTCGAATAGAACCAGGTACAACGTCGGCAAGACAGGTACATATCGGTCTTCCCCTTGGATGAAGGCCCGGCACAAGGGATGCCTTCCCGGCCATCCATTCTCGCCTTCTTCGAGTATCTCCCTCAATATTTGATAATAGTGATAGGGAAGAGGCGTAGCGCGTGCCTCGTGGCGTTTTATGGCTAGGCCTCTCTCCTTGCGCTGTCTATTAAATGTGCGGTCGTCTTCCGCTGATATGAGCGGAAATAATCCAACTGTTTTGGAGCTTCCCAGTTGTCTATCCAGGTAATTGGAGAACCGCCGGATGAGCGGGAACTCGTCACCGCCCGACAATTCTTCAAGCCCTCTTTCAAGCCTTCTTTTCTTGTAAAATTCGAGAAAACTAACTTTACGGTTGGTGCGGAGGAAAGCACTGAGGTCCGTTGCGGTATCTTTGTGAAGGGTCAGGTAGTCCGCCAGATACCTCAATGATCCCTTTGGGGACTTTGACAACGGGGCTTCGCTGTTTCGCCACTGCTTCCAGTGACGAACCAAATCCGCCAGATGTTCTGGTGGATTCTCAAGCAGGTTCTTGGCAAACGACCCCTCGGTACGCCTTACCATGCCAAGACCCAATATATCTTGGTCGTTGAAGTGGCGTCCAAGAGCTTTTGCAATTACCTTAAATATTTTTTTGTGTATCTCAAGATTAGAGATAAACAAATCTGGCCTGTTGAAGCTGAGCTTATCGTGGTTGTAATAGAACGATAGCCATTTCGATATATTTTGTTTGCCGATATCATCGAAGCGAGTTGCTCCTGAAATACACATTGCCATTGCCGCTACGTGGTATCGGTAAAACCGCTCGTATCTCGCCCTGTTGTCGGAGAACTCGAGCGTTCCAAAAATATCATTCGGAATTTCGAGCTTGTCGAACATCCGAAGAACGTCCGCCCCCAAATCGCTGTTGTCCAGCATGTGATTGGCGACTTGCACCGGGATGCTATCCTTCGCCCCGTAGACAAAGTCATGAAGGCGCAATTGGACATTGCCGCTCGCGTTGTGTTTCACGAGCGTGCCGGCATAGATACATAGAATCGGGAGGTCCGATACAGCGCTCGCTTCCCACCTATCTAGTCGAGAGCGGAAGCTGGGTTGCAGGTTGGTGAGATTGGTCACTATCTCCGCAATGAAATCCCTTTCCCTCTCATTTTTGACGATGATGGTCGGACCGTTGTTGAAATGGACGACTTTAGGTGCTGGCAAGATACAACTCGACTGTTTGGCGTGGATCGGGATAGAGAGCCGACTGCCTTCACGGGCCCGGATCATTCGCGAGGTCGGTAGTCCACGGACTGGTTTCCTGACGCTCGCGGCGTTGGCCGCGCGTACGCGAAGGGAAGGTGGTCCCACGATGGCGGCACACATCCGCCGACGACTCGAAGCTCGATTGGACGAGATCGCGGTCAGTCCGCTTTGAACAAGCCGCGGAAATCGACTGACGTCTGCAAATGCTCGACGATAGGATTCGGTAGGGACGAGTTGGGCGCTTACCACCGCCGAAACCTCCCCCCCATTATGCTCTCGGCGTAGGTCCGCACGGACTCTTCCATGGTGCCAAAGTGCCGGAATTCCGATTCAAAGTTTCCGGTCTTTATCCGCTCTTTGACCTTTTCAGCGGCGTTGTGAATCTCTTCGTCGTCAGGGAGCGTGTAGACAATGCTGCTGAAGATGGATTTGTGATGCAGCTTGATCTGGATGGTCTGAATGCCGTCGCCATCTTCTTGGTGAGTTTTGCCACACAGATGTCGAATTGCATGGATTGTCGTTCCAAGGTTTTTTGCCACGTACATCTCGGGCAAATTTGCGAGTTTGGCGTAACGCCGGACTGCTCGTTTCCACGAGCGCCGAAACGCACTCATCGTGTAAGGGTCACCTACAACAATACCCAGATGCGGGATCGATTTTGGAAAGACGAGGAGATACGGATGGTCCGGATGGCCGAGCGCTCGACGTTCAGCCATAGCCCGCGCACGTACGTTGAGGATGTATCTCGCGAACGATTGCCCGAGGAATTCCTCGCTGCCCACCATCCAGTGTATCCTCGCTGAATAGTCGTCATCGAGTGCGGGCGATTTAAATCCGGCGTGGTTCTTCCCCTTGATCTCGGTGCGCGGAAGAAGGCCGTACTTCTCCTCCAATTCTATTCTGCGGGTCCGTCCGCTCTGCTCCTTAAACAGCGTCGGGCTTCTGAGATATCCCCGTATCCGGCCACCCACGACAGTCAGATCGTTCACCCAAAAGTTCATAACTTCGGAGCCGCGGATGCCGCCGAGGAGCAGCTTTGCTGCAAATTCGCCTGTTTCGTCGCGCCGGCGAGCCTTTGACTCCAAACGGAACCCCTTTGTAAGGAAGGGGACCAGGTGGTCCTTGGGAAACCGTTTCGTGGGGGACAGTATGTAAGGTCTTTTTCTCTCGTTCTTCTGTTTGAGTTTATCCAGTATCGGCTTCGGGGCGGCAGGTTCAGACTCAGGAGGGCCGTTGTGTCCGATACCTGCTTCTCCCCGGTGGGCGACACGGCTGAAACCAGCGCTTTCCCTTCTGGCCTTCTTGTAGGCTAAAGAAAACGAACCGCCGAAGAGGCCTGGGCACTTCTTTAGGAACGGGTCGTCGGATGAAACACTGGACGGCAGGTCCCTGACGAACGCATCGAACGCCAAGCCCAGACCATCTACAACGCGTCCCGACCTCGGCGACCAACCCAACGACGATATCCCATGTTGCCCGGCGGTAGACGAACGCGCGCCATAAAGAAGGAATCGGCAGATCGCGATCATCAGATTTTTGACCTCCGTCACGTCCGCTAGGCTCTCAGGAGAAATCTCCAGCTCGACGAGGCAATCCCATATCAGGCCGAGCATGGAGGGAAGCTTCTTCAGGGTGGTCGGTGAGGCTGAAATTCCGAACAGATATTTTGTGGCCGGCAGATATTCCCGGGATGTCACTTCTCCCTTGTTGCGTAGAAGCAAGACAGGCAGCTGCAGATGAGGGTCACTCGGATGAGGCCTCCAGCTGACTGTGTGGTAGGTCCCTGCGGGACGTAAGCGCCCATTCCACATAATACTGCCCGTTGTTAACCGCGACAAAGGCCGCCGCACTCCATGGACCAACCGTGCGGCAATCACTAATATGGAATCGCCCACAAGCCGGTTGGACTCCATTCGGCTAGCATACTCCAGATGAGACGCCAATAGCGATTTGAGATGACGGTAGAAACGGAACAGAGAGACAGCGATGGGACCATTCTTGAATCGCTTGAGATGCTGAAGGCGAAAAAGGTTACCTTGCTGCATGAGATGCGCACGAAGAACGCATCGTGGAAGCGTGACTTAGAGAAAATTGAAAACGCCATCACCGCACTCGAAGATGTGATGACCACCAAGGTCTCGCCTTCATTTGAGGGTGGCCCACGCACGACGAGAGGCAAAAAAAACAGTATATCCAGCAAGATAAGGGAATTCGCACTCAGTGAGCTAGCCGCGTCGGATCGCCCGCTTGACCGCAGCGAGATACTCAAAAGAATTGTCGACGCCGGGATAATGATCGAAACTCGTGACCCTGCGAAGTTCTTGAGCCGCGTCCTCTGGCGAACAAAAGAATTGATAAACGATGGAGGCGGTTACTGGTTGGCGTCGCGCCCCAGGAAATGATGGACTCCATTTTCATTTGATGTCTTGAATTGAAGTGGAGTCTTTAATTTGGAGTCTTCGAATACGTTTCAAAAGCGCGGCTTGTCTGATGGCGAATGAACGGGGAAGGTACCGTTTGTGCGTGCCGATCGACGGGTCTCTTCCCCCCGCCGCTCATGTTGAAATGTCGAAGCATTGTCCGAGCGGCTCACCTGCTAATGCCTTTAAATAAGGGCGTTTTCCCCGTGAAGGACAAGGGGACCGTTCGGCGCAGGTGGAGTCTTGTCGAGCAGACAGTCTTCTCGGTGTCGTTCATTCGATACAAATGGGTCAGGCATAGAGCCGGCTCCCTTTGTCGCTTATCGACGAACGAGCTGTCGTCGATGCCACGCTGAAGGTGCATGGGATCGAGCGGCTAAGAGTGGTCGATGCGTCGGTGATGCCGACGCTGCCTCGGGGAGACACAAACGCTCCCACCGTGATGATTGCGGAGAAGGCGGCGGACAGGATCTTGAGACGCTGAACGATCGCTGTGGGACGCGCCAATCAACGCTGGCCTAAATTGGAATCGTCAACATCCGTGTTTTCCTTCCTCGCGATTTCTTCGAGCCAGTCCCGGAGCCATGAAAATATAGAATGGCGGCTCATTTCACCGCGGTACAAACTGACGACCTCGCCCTGGTCCTGGTTTGATATAGGCCACGCCTGCTCGGCGGATTTGCAGAACACCGAACCCATGAATTCACCGAGTATGCCAACGTGAAATGACAGCCATTCTCGATGGCGGTGCATAATTACGATTGACCCCATCGGCCGTCTGCGACAAGCTGCTTGATACATTTGACCGTCGGCGCTGTCTGCCAGCGTATGGTCGAAACGGTGGGCAATTTTGATCTTCGAATTCTTGAGGGGGGCGTATGTCCCAACGTCCGCTCGCCTGAATGCCATCAGCGCCCGAAGTTCGTTGCAATCAATCCATTTGTTGATTTTGTCTCCGACCAAAAAACCGCCGGCTCCGAGCGCGATCTTTGCCAAGAACCTTAAATTATCGTCGACGTTGATCCGGTGCACACTCTTGAACAACTTTCCCGTTGTCTCGGCCTCATTGAGATAAGCGCGCGCTCTCGGGTCCCAAACCTGCAATGGCAGCGAGCTATCCGCTGGCAATTTAACTTGGACTGGCCGGTCATCCATTGTGGTTTTGCGCCAGACCGGCTCGACCGGACGTTTGCTGTGTCCGCGGGCATCGCTTTTGTTTCTCAAGATTTGAACGAAAAAGTCGTTGGCAATTGCGCCGTCGATCGACGTTCCCATCTTGGAATTGAATTCTTTGTCACTCCAGACGCAAAATGCGTTTGAGCCGCCTAAGGAAAGAGGAACGATGTGGTCCCAGTTGCCATCGTCCTCCGCAACTGTCTTGTCTGTATAAACACAATACATGGTGTGTAACATCACCTTTGAAATTACCGTCGATCCTGTCGTTTCAGTCTAGCGATCATTCGCATTGCCGCAATTGAAAGCGTAATGTCGCAAGTTGCCAGCTCAGGTCAGGCAGGTAGAAGATTTCACTCAGAAATTGTTATTCTCATCTCGACTTACTTCGAGAATCAACCGACATTCGCGTGTCCTGTGTTGCCGGCGAGCAGTGCACGACTGGGCCGGGGGGCAACAAATGGCATGCAAAGTTCGATATCTCAGTAGCGCGGGCATTCATCATCGAGAGGTGAAGGGTGTAGAGGCCCTAGCAAAGGTATTCCCGTCCAATTGGCTGATGTTCGCGTCACTGAACGCATTTCCCGCGAACAGCGCTCCGATTGAGATCGATCTATTGGTTGTCATGGACGACCGTGTTGTCCTGCTTGAACTGAAGGACTGGAACGGCCCCCTTACGACGAAAGGCGACATGTGGGTTCACGGAAAACCCCAACGCTCGCCGGTTCAGCTTGGAAACGACAAAGCCAAGAAAGTTAAAGGCATCTTGCGTGGACAAGGTCAGCTTGGCCGATATTATGTCGACTCTCGTGTCGTTTTAACGGGCACTTCCACTCGTGATCTTCTCCCGGCGGATGAGAAACCCTATGTCCTGACCCTCGAGGAAGCTAAACTTCTCGGAGATGCAAAGGACCGAAATCGCCTGCTCGGCACGGTGACGTTTCACAGTGTCAGGCCAAACATGCTTGTCAAAGACTTTGACAAGGTGTTGGGCAATCCAGCGTACTTCCAGCCAATGAAAATGAGTTGGGACGGCTACAACGTCACAGACGAAAATTTCTTTGTCCATCGGAAGGACATTTGGCGCGAACATCGCACGCAGCTTGCCAAGGAAGAGCGTATCAAGGGCCTGTTGCGGCTGTTTCGCTTCGACAATTTGCCCGTTGGCCTGAATGAGCCGCAGGGCCGTCGCCTAATAGCAGATCGAGAGCTGAAGACGGTAGCCTATCTCAGCGAAAACGGAAGCTGGATGGCCGAACGGGGCATCCTCAAATCGGTCGGCAGTCCGCCAGATGAAGTTTTGACGGAACATTTTCAATTGCTGGCGGTGCCTCCCGGGTGGACCACGCTTAGGCGGTATCTACAACGAAATGGCTCTGATCTTGAAGGAGAGCAGCGCGTTGACATCATGCATACGCTGACGTCGATGGTCGCCGAGTTGCATGATAAAGATGTAGCTCACAGAGACATCGGCGGTGACGCGGTATGGTTGGGTGAGCCGACCGGTATGAATCTCACGGGGTTCTTCTCGGCGCGTCTTCCAGATGATCAGTCGGTCGGGGACTATCTCGAGGTACTTGGAACCTATGCGGAACCTGAACCCATATCGAATGGACTGGCCGCTACGGCAAAGCAACGTGACGTTCTCAGCCTCGGGCTGATCATGCGTGAACTTGCTGAATTCGAAGGCGAGGAAACGGTATTTCCTCCCGGATGGATGGAGGTCGCGGAGAAGGCCGTGGCGTCGCCCGACGCCCGTTACCGTGACGCCTGCGAGCTCGCTGATGCGATCGGCGAACTTAGAACTCCTTCGGGACCGGCTGTGGACCAATCGCGACTGGATGAGTTTGAGACCCGCACAATCCCCTATGTCGTCTACTCGCCAGCGGGGGCGCTAACGAGCGGCGGTAACTCGACTCGCTATGACAGCAATCATTCGTCTGGCAAGGTGGTTGTGAAAGTCTGGAATGGCATCCAGAGAGGCAACGCGCATCGAGACCATGCACTCCTAGCAATGTTGGAGGTGGGCGCTGCCCTAAAGGGCGTCCCTCAGCCAGGCATAGTCCATGTCGTCGATAGTGGACTTTCGAGCATCGGGCCTTTCGTCGTAACGCGATGGGTCGATGGAGCCTCGCTTTCGAGCTATCAGGCTGAGGACGAGAACCAGCTTCTCGACGTTCTTCACGATCTGGTTGCCGCAGTTAATTCACTCCATGCGAGAGGCCTAGCCCATGGCGATCTCCATCCGGAAAATGTGATCGTAGGAAGTGGCAACGCGGTAACGCTCATTGACCTCCTCGATATTTCTCGAACCGATGGCGGCCGGCTGCGAAGCATGTCTTGGGTTCCCGAGGATCATGAGAGAAAATCGGATCAGGAAATTGATCGTTATGCCGTGTGTAAGATGGTCGTTGGCCTTGCTGAAAGCCATTCGAGCTCGGCTTTCACGAACGTCGTCGAAACGGCCCGCCAAGAACTTGGGCGACATACCGTCGAAACCCTCGATCCTCTCCTCGAAGCCATTTCGATGGAACAAAAGAGGCGTTCCAAGCCAGCTCTTCGGACCTTCGTGCTGCAGTATCCCGGCTTGCCTACCGGCCCTTTGAAGGGAGTAGATGATGCGCTCTGGGTGTTAGCCCACAGGACCGCCGGCGGCCTGGATGTGTTTTGGATTACCGGTCCAGAGCGCCGATTGTTGCTGAGGATGCGCAACACTGAAGTGGATGACGTGCAGGTTTTCGAGACGGGCTTCAAGGAGCTCGGTCGCGGCCACGCCATTCCCATCGCACTCACTTTGAATGCTGGTCCTGCCCAAGGGCTGCAGGAATTTGCCGAGTTCCTAAGAGATACGGTACCGGTTCAGAAACCCGACGCTGGTCCCGACGATGCTGAACTCGAGGAAAAGGACGAAGTCGACTTCTATGACGATGAGCCTCCGGAACCCGAGTCGCTCGGAACAGCATCGTTGGACATTGCACGGATGTGGGTTCGGTCCGCCGAGCTCGAGGAAGATTCTGTTCCACGTGTTCGGATCGATCGCCGTATTCCAGATGTAGGGAATTCGGCGAGCTACTACTACGAAGCAGCAACTCCAATCGAGTTTGAAGACGACGACACGGTAGAGGTGCGACTGGGGGGATATTCTGGTCGTTTGATAGGATATCTGGATATTCCGAACTGTGATAATCGTCGACTGTCGGTACGGGACCAGCGCTCACCAGTTTCCGAGGGCGAATTCGTCGCCTTGGTGGACCGAAGGGATCGCGTCTCGAAGGAGAGACGACGTAAAGCGGTAGAGCGCATCACACGCCGATCCAGCGTTATAGCAAATCTGATCGATTATTTTGATCCCACAATGGATGCGCCGGAGGTCAGCTACGATACTCCCGAATCGCTGAAGAAGATTTCCACGTATCAGTTAAACGAAGGTCAGCGAACCGCTTTCCGGTCCTTGGTGGAGACCGGACCTGTTGGGCTTCTGCAGGGCCCGCCGGGGTCCGGCAAAACGAAGTTCATAGCCAGTCTAGTACATTGGCTGCTAAAAGATGGTGGAGCGAGACGAGTACTCGTTGCCAGCCAGTCCCACGAGGCCGTCAACAACGTGCTGGAGGAATTGCTCAAGACTTACAGGAAGCATGGCGGATATGCCGACCTTCTTCGGGTTGGTTCGCGCGGTGCCACAGAGCGGGTTCGGCCGTACCAGGCCCGTTCTTTGAGAGATCGACATCGGGTCCGGTTTGAAAATGGCTTGAAAACGCGGGTGGCGCACGCTGCTTCCGCGGTAGGAATTCCAAAGTCGTTCGTTCTGGACGTCATCAATGTCGAATTGAAACTCGGCGTGCTCAAACGCTCAATTGAAATGGCAAGGGCTGCCGCTCTGGGCGATGTGGCCCAAGAAGAGCGGCGTCGCTCGGGTGCTCGGATACGGACGCTATCTAGGGCGTTCGCCAGGGAAGCTACCAGGATTCTAGGACGTGATGTAGGCGTAGACCCGACGGACATCGCAGAGGCTCTTCAGCAGGCTTTCGATGCAGTGCGGGCCGCCCACCCTAAGGCGTCTCCAAGCGACCTAGTGACGGTCCAACAGCTGATATCGCTTGCCAATCAATGGAAAGAAACGCTTTCTTCAGGACATCGGAACTTCGACGAATTTCTTGCGAAGACGCGGCGGGTGGTCGCAGGGACATGCGTCGGCCTTGGTCAGTCGCAAATTCGTTTGGACCAAGGAACGTTTGATTGGGTAATCGTAGACGAGGCTGCGCGATGCACGAGTGGGGAACTCTCCGTGCCGCTGCAACTAGGAAGCCGTGTCGTCTTGGTCGGTGACCAAAGGCAGCTCAGGCCCATGGTAGATAAGTACGTTCAAAAGTCGCTTGCCGAGGAGTTTTTCGACGCTGAAGCTGCGCTGGACAAAACAGACTTTGAGCGAGCTTTTGAGTCATCCTATGGACGTCGAAACGCTCAGGTTCTCGACGAACAGTATAGGATGATTCCCGCAATCAGCGATCTCGTCTCCGAGACTTTCTACGCTCCCTATGGTGTTAGACTAAAGCCATCCAATGACCGCGAACACGATAGGGCCTTTGACTGCCTTCCAAACGATCTAGCAACCCCTGTTGTCTGGTTTGACACTGCGGATATGTCTGGCGCGACAGAGCGCGACCGCAACTCCGGACGCGATATCTGGAATGAAGCCGAAATCACCGGCGTGATGTCGATACTCCATCGGCTTTCAAAAGAGGCCACACTCCTCGAGACACTGTCCAAGCGCGGTGAGCCGGCAATCGGCGTCATTTGCATGTACAGCGAACAGAAACGACGAATTGAACGCGAATGGTCTCAGCAAGCATTTCCTGAAGAGTTCCGTCGGATTGTCGTGATCGATACCGTCGATGCGTATCAAGGGAAAGAGAACGAAATTGTCATCGTGACCTTGGTTCGCTCTAATTCCGAAAAGAAGTCTGGGCATGTAGGTCGCGAGAATAGGTGCAATGTAGCAATTTCTCGCGCCAAGGAGCGTCTCTACATCCTTGGTGACACCTCGATGTGGTCGGACCCGAAATGTCGGTCCCCTATGAAGACGGTACTCTCGAAGGTGAATTCCATGTCTCAGACAGATGGGCAAGTAAGACCTGCCACGGAGATTGGCCAATGAGCGAGGCACCTGATCGTATCGTCGTTGACTCGATCGATTTCCAAGTATCGTGCCGTCGCTTCACAGTCCGGGCCACGATCACACGAGATCGCCAGCTCCCCGTCGTTGATGAGTTCGTGTTGCGGCTTCTGGCCATACTGGACAGAATGGCCGTGAGTCGCATGCGGGCGTGGTTTGGCTTCACGACCAGTGAGATGCAAACAGTTCTCACGGATATGGGTCGGAGAAATCTCGTGGAGATCGTAAACGACGATGTCCAACTTGCCCCTGCTGGCCGAGAGCTGTTTCGCTCTTCGTCCACGTCCGGCGTTCCGCACGTGGTGGAAACCTCGCCGATCATAGAAAACGTCTGGTACGATCTCGTGAGTCGAAATATGGTTCCACGGTCACGTGCTCGGTCCGCTGACTACCTCGTCAAGGTGGCGGAGCTTCCAGAGGCTCGCGATATGCCGGAGGCGTTCGCCCGCGCCGCGTTCGAGGAGAATTTCCGAGACTACGCGAGACGAATTCGTCGTTTTCCCGATCCTGACGCAGTGAATCTTTACTCGGTGTCGGACGTCGAGGGTGGCATTTACGGCTATCAGATATTACGCGCAGATTTGGTCCTCGACATGGACCGGCTGAGGGTTCGGCCGACTTTCACGGACCTCAACGACAGCGCTGCGAATTATAACAAGCTGACTGTAGCCGCAAGCGATGCATGGCATCTACAGGTTGGGGCCGACACCGCGTCGAACGCGGCGGCCGAATTCGAACGTATGACCGGCGATTCACGGTTCGCCGACGTTATTAACAATCCTGACAGCACTGATGCGTGGCGTGAGGCACTCGTAAGCCTACCGCTTGAGGGGGCAGAATTCATCGCGTCCACAGGTGCACCTTATCTACCGCGAAATTTCGATCGGTTGATCGCTATGGTGGGAGATTTCCAAGCACCAGATCAGGTCTGTGAGGTCGTCTGGTTGAGACCGAACGGCGCGACTTGGGGCCGAAGTCTTAAAGTGGGTGAAAGCCTTGCGAGTATAGGCCACGCCCTGCGAAACGCGGGTAAAAGGATGCGAACGACTCTTGTTATGCCCCGCTCAACGCATAAGACCGTTCGACAGAACCACAAACGTTTGTTTGATCGCGGAATATTGCTGCCTCAGGGGCATTTGCCAGCCAATATGGAAATATTGCTGGTGGCCGGAAAGGTCGCCTTGGTGAATGTTCACCTGCCGGTGGGAAGCCATTCGGTCCCGGTTGGAGGCATCGTCTTCAACACGAAACGACTAGCGCGAATGTCAGAACGTCTTACGTCCAGTCAGGTCGAAGGATGGGAGCAGGTATGGGACGCCCCAACGTCGCAGACAAATTCAGAGCCTATAGAGCAGTCTTCCCATCGATGACGGCTTCGGGCCAATAGTTGACATTAATCGCCAGCCGCTTCGCGTTCGAGAACTATTGGGCTACCCCGATGCGAGCAATGCCCGCAACGGGAGATGAACGGTCGTTCGCCGAGAAGCCCACGGCCTCGGCAAAAGACTTTTCCTTCATTCCAAGGTCTTGGCGGAAGAGCTTAAACGGGCCCCTCGTACCGCGACATTCCTTCCGCCCGGTTAGTCGCGTCCTGTGGATAGTTCGGGTGTGCGATGGCTACGCCATTCAAGCGAATTCGAATGGGCAAGACAAATGCTGCCGGTCCTTCGTATAAAATCGAGTCTGCCCTCGTCTTCGCGAGAGAGAATTCTGAGATCAATAGGACTACGAAGCAGATGGCTGTTTACCGCCTTAGAAATTACTCTTCCCACTTCGTAGGTTTCGACGAGACAAAGGATATCGATATCGGCCGGTATTGTATCCTCGCGGCTAGCGGACCCGAAAATGTACCAGTCCGCATCCAGTCCGATATCTTGGCACTCCTTGATCATCTTAAACACGCCTACCAAGTAAACATCATCGCCAGAGATCACTTCAAGCGTCCGAGATATCGAAGTATACCTGCGATTTCAAAGACCTCCGCCCCCATGCTCTCCGCTGCCTCCGCCACGCCGTCGAGTATGGAGCCGTTCGGGTTGTTTTTCAGGACCAGATCGAACTCTCCGAGGCGCTCGCGTGCATTCCGAATGTCCTCGGGGGCCAGATCGTAGTTGTAGACGAGCGCGATCCTCAGGACCTTCCCGGTATCGTGACGAACGGTCAGCAACTGATCGTTGATAAACCCGACCTGTTTGACCCTCGTGTGCTGTAACAGCGCGCGGCGCGGGAACTGGATTTGGGGGTCTCGAGATTCTGCGGGAAAGTCGGCGTCCAAGGCTTTGAGCAGCACGCCATAGCGCCCCCACGCGACACCGTTCGCCTCGCAGAATTCGATGGCATCGGCCCCCCACATGCCCACCTTAGGAAAATTGACGATGACCTCAACGCCCGACGCGGTGAGCGGCTTCACGTGGTCGAGGAAGACCATCTTCTTGGCGATCACGGCCGCCCGAAACGTTTGTTTTTCAGGCCGCTCGATTTCGACGATCTCTGACGTCACCCAAGTATGATCGGAGACATCTCGGCTCGCTGTCAAAGCCTTAGAAACGAATTCCTGCGTGGTCATGCTGCGATGTCCGCCATTTCAGTCGGGAATCTGATGTTGGGGATTTTTAAACCCTCCAGGTGCCGAAGAATAAGGCCTTTGACGTGCAGCCTGAACTGCTCGACGACTTCCCGCTCGCCATCCGTCAGCAATCCCATGTTGCTATCGACGAATAGAAGAATCTTGTTGCTGTTTGGAATAATCGTCGATCGCATCCGAGCCCGCCACATGTGCGCCTCTTCGGCTTCGGGATTTGCCTGATACTCGAGATCGGGACCTGTAGTTTTATGGACTGCCCGGTTTTCGCGGAGAAGCTTCTCGATTTCGGAGCGGAGCTCGGCTCGGGTCTTGAATTTCCGCACTCCGAAAACCTGACGTATTCTCTCCACGTGGCCACGCTTCCACGAACCCATAAGGGTCGCCGGGTGGGTTTCAGGCGTTTTGTCCGCAAGCGTATGACAATTGGCGCAGAGCAAGATTATGTTCGCGTAGTCGCCCCTTTCCTCTTCGGTCAACGTTTCCTCTGTTCTCGGTCCTCCGTCGATGGCTGCGAAGATGTGGGCCATCTCGGCAATGTGCGGGTGCCCGTCATGTCCTTCGGGGAATAACGCTGTGTTGCATCCCGGATTCTGGCAATACCCGGCGGAGTCCACGAAAAGTCTCAGCTTAGTTGCCGCGTTGGGATGAGCTTTTCCTCTGGAGCAGGCCACGGTGGTTCCTTTTCACGCGATCGAACGAGGTAACCTCGGCCTCAAATCGGTACGGCGATTTCTCGCGCTCTCACTTGATTAATATCAAAGTGTAACGTCGCGCTATAGTTGTTGACATGTAAACAGCATTAAATCTGCTTAATGCAGGAACTCATCCCCGGCGGAATCTGGGAGGCAAAGCTCGAGCGGACGTGCCGATTTCTTTGATGCTGAGGTCAAAGCGTGCGACTAAAATCTGATACACAGGCCTTTGATAATGTCGTGGGGAGCCATCGCGGAAGTCCGGCACCGT
Source organism: Rhizobium sp. SVR5-9E (assembly GCF_056755095.1). Taxonomy (NCBI): domain Bacteria; kingdom Pseudomonadati; phylum Pseudomonadota; class Alphaproteobacteria; order Hyphomicrobiales; family Rhizobiaceae; genus Rhizobium; species Rhizobium sp. SVR5-9E. The sequence goes on from NZ_JBNDHS010000094.1 coordinate 15,690, forward strand.
CCGTAAGGTCCTCTACCAGACGCGAAAAAGGCCACATCCGAGCAACATACCGTTCTTATCTACTCGTAGTTTCGGGTATCTTCGACCGAAGAAACTGACGATCCGGATTCGTGTCATCATTGACTGGCTGGCGATTTATCCCCGCCGCTCACATGACGGCGATCACGTGTGATCCGTTGGCAATTGCAAATGACCGGTTTGGGCCCGAAAGCAGCCGTCAGTGGGAGGCTAAGTGCCAAACCCGGCACCTAACCCACCATAAAACGAACTAGCGGTGCTTGCCCAGCAAAGGCAGTTATATCCGGTGAGCGCCTAAACCTTCGCCCGGCGCATCAGTTCATCCAAAGCTTCCCCGTATGACATTCCGGTCTCGTTGCAAAACGTCTTGAACCGGTTGATGACCTCGATCGGTGCCCTGACGAATGCTTGGTCAAACGGCTGGGATGGCTTACGCATACGCGCTACTCTCTCGACAGCTTCACGGCTTTTGAAGCCGGCCCTGTCGGCGGCCTTGTCTCCGAGGCTAAGGTCGTCCTTGGAGGGATCGTTTCCCTCGCGCGGAGAGAATTGGGACACGTCGAGTTTGCGCTCGTCGCCGAAGCCAAAATCTCTTGTCATCACGCAGCCTTCTCACCAGAAAGCTTCTGGAGAAGCTCGAGCACCTCACCAGTCAGCTGCATTGCGTTGTCGATGGCGGCGGGAACGCCGTTGATCGCTGCGGGGTTCAGTTCATGAAGCGCCAATCGCTCCATGAACATCGCGTTGTAGGCCTCACGACGATGCAGGTGGGTGCTCATAACGGGTAGGTTTCCCTTCCGCATTTGCTGGCTGATCTCGCGTTCGATACGGCGAACGAACGGTGGCGGGCTGGTCCTATTGAAAGTCAGGGCAAAGTTCAGCTTTCGGCCGATGTCCGCTTCGCTTTCACGTACCAAACTGATAGCCCGGGCTGCCTGTTGTGCATCGAGTGCACTTCCAGCCAAGGGTATCAGCGTAAGGTCGCTCCGGATGATCGTTCTGGAGGTAAGCCGGCTCGCTGTGCCTTCAAGGTCGATGAAAACGAACTGTGCCTCTGCCGCAGTCTCGTTGATCAAGTCACGAATGTTCGCTTCGGTCGCGTCGCTACGAACCTGTATCGGCAGGGCGCTATTCCCAGAACGCCAGTCGGTGATTGGCTTGTTCGGGTCTGCATCGATGATGATGACAGATGCACCCTGGTGGGAAAGGCACGATGCGATCGCCAACAGCGTTGTGGATTTTCCAGCTCCGCCCTTTGGGTTGGCGGCGCAAATTATTGGCATTGAATATCCTCCACGACCGAGTGCACCAGAGCCTCTGTCGATACTTGTAAAATTCCGTTCAATCAAGCTTTCATGCATGACATCAATCAAGCTATCAATGATGATATCAAGCATGATAGCGCGAACGCTTTCATGCTTGATGCGTCAAGGCGTGCCACGACCCTGTGTTCAGCCTGGCATTCTGGGAGGGCGGCTACCGTATTGAAGTAATTTGTGTATTTCAGGCGACACGAGATTGCAGAATCGGGTTCGCACACCTACGTTGTGTTTGCCCCTGGAATTGGCCAGCGGGTCGGACCGTTGAGACTGTCAAGTTCGAAGTTGCTTCCCGGCAGGACGAGATCGATGATCTTCGCCACCAGGTATGGAATGATGAACGAGATATCGAGCATGGCTCGGACCTCCGTGGTTACACAATACCGCCTCGCGTTAATAGACCCGTGTCGGGATCGCATTCGATGCAATCGATTGAGGTACAGACAGATGGCGGCGTGCGTTCGGGAAGTGTCCAGCTCTACGAGTTGGGGTCCAGGGTCAGGATCAACTCCCCGAACTCTGCGGAGCCGCGACGCTTGATCGATTTAGGCTGGTTCGCTCCTCGAGGATATAGGCATTTCGATCGTCAGGTCGGCCCGTCGTTCGCGAAACAAGTGCTGCAGCCGGACTTCGTGGAGGTTCACTCGTTCTCGCCCATGATCCACTACGTCAAATCCGAGAAGCGCTACAAGCCAAAGGATCACAAGACTAGGCTAAAGGACCGCGCGATCAAGTTCGCGTCACATCGCGACGCCTGCGTTCTCTCCTATTATGCTTGGTTGCTGAACCATCGGTTGGAGGCGGCCTATGCCTCGCACGAGATCGATGAAAACGTCATCGCATACCGGTCGCTCGGCAAGGGCAATTATCATTTCGCATCGGACGTGTATCGCTACGCCCGCTCCAATGCACCCGTCGCCATATTGGCCTACGATGTAACGAAATTCTTTGACACCCTCGATCACCGACTGCTCAAGACCCGGCTCCGACGATTGCTCGGCGTCGAAAACCTTCCAGAAAGCTGGTTCAAGGTCTTTCGATTCATGACGAAATTCCGCTTCGTCCACCTGGATGACCTCCGCGCGCAGCCTACCTTCTTACAAAGCCTTCAACGAAGGACGCGGGACCCGATCGCCACCATCGCGGAGGTGAAGGCATCTGGCATCCCTATACACGAAAACCCGAACACATTCGGCATACCGCAGGGAACACCGATCAGCGCGGCGTTTTCCAATTTGTACATGCTGGATTTCGATATTGCGATGAGCGCTTACTGCCGCTCGATCGGAGCGCTATATCGGCGTTACTCTGATGATATCCTCGTCGTGTGCCAGCTCGAACATGCACGAGACGTAGAGGTCAAGATCGAAGACCTTCTCGCGGCCGACGCGCTGGAGATCAGCAGGGACAAGACAGAAGTGTCCGAGTTCGACCCTGCAAACGCTGCGCTCGCATCGCGGAAGGCCGCGCAGTATCTCGGCTTCACCTTCCACGGGGAAGGTGCGGCAATCCGCCCTAGCTCGCTGTCGCGGCAATGGCGCAAGATGCGTAAGGGATTCCGTCGCACCCGCGATGTTGCCGCGAAGGCGATTGCTCAAGGCAAGGCCAGCAAGGTTTACACCAAGAAACTGCGAAAGCGGTTCACTTCGGTCGCAGCCCGCAATTTCTCGTCTTACGCTCGACGAAGCGCAAAGCTCTTCGATAACGGAGACATGATTTTGCGCCAGTTGAGGCGGTTCGAAAAGGAAGTCGAGCGAGAACTCCTGCGGTTGAAGGACCCTTGATAGCAGCCTGAGCAAAGGACTAGCCGAATGCTGACAGCAAATTGGAACGGCACGAGCGTGGACGCCGCGATCTCCGCAAAGGGTTTTTCTTATCACTGCCCGGAATGCGGTCAGCCAGTTACCCTGCGTAAAGGGCAGATCAAGATCGCGCACTTCGCGCACAAGCCTCCAACCGACTGCTCTTGGGCAAAGGGGGAGACGGCAGCGCACCTCGAGGCTAAGGTCGCGCTGCGTGATGCATTTCGCAGACTGGGCTATGTCGCCAACTACGAGGTGAACGTGCTGTCCATTCAGGGCGATCGCCGCGCCGACGTGTTCGTCACGTCGGCAAATGGGCAGAGCCGGTGGGCGTTCGAAATCCAGCACACACCGATTCTGTATCCCGCCATCGAGGCGAGAACAAAGGCCTACATCGCAGCGCAGGTCCCGGTTCTATGGGTCGGCATCCTTTCATCAGATATAAAAGAGAATTCCAAGCCGACGCCCGGCGGCATTGTTATCTCGAAATACACGATCCGGCCTTGGGAAAAGTGGGCGAAGGCGCTCGGCTACAACGAACTGTGGTACGTCGATCCGTCCGACGGCAGCCTCTGGCGAGGGGAGTTCGGCGACCACACGATCGATGTCGCGTCGGCCACGTGGTATGAAACGGGAGGGGTTGAGCGTTCGGTCGGGGGATACACCCGAAAGTCAAAGCGCTGGAGAACTTTGACTCTACGCGGACCTTACGGCGTTCACCAGCTCACCATTGGCACGAGATGGCGCACGGCGTGGTCTTCGCCGGCATTCTCACTACCCCAAGGCATGATTGCCTCTCTCGGCGTCGTTTAACCGAAAACAGGCTTGGGAGTGCGTCGTGACAAAATCTGCGGGCGGTAGCGGACGCGGCCTGCCGCCGCCGGCATCTTATGGCAACCCAACATCTCCAGGATGCGACTTGACCACTCGTCTCAAAATGATCGATGTGCTTCGACACAATAGGGAGTTCAGGAATGCTTCTACAGTTGAGTGATGCGATGCAGACCGTCGATCGGTTCGAGGCCCTTCTTGCATCTAAGGGAATAAGCATTCCCGCGAACGGCGTGTCGGGCGACGATATGCTTCCGTTGTGGCTAATTTTGAAGCACCTTCGTGAAGGTTTCCCCGGAAAGCCCGATGACTTGCGCGACGAGTACACTGCTGGAGTGGCGGTCCATGATTTGGCCGCCAAGGTCTTTGCAGTTAGAAACCATCCGGACTTCGGTTCGCTCGTCCCGCACCTGGAGATGTTGGCTTCTGGCGCGGTACATCTTACCAAAGAGCCGCCATACGGTAGTGCCGACGTCTATAATAAGCTCATCGAACTTTACTGGGCTTGTCTCTTGATGGGCAGCGGGGTGTGCATCAATCTCGACCACCCCAAGCACTCGCTTGGAGATAATCCCGACGTAATCGCTGTAGGTCCGGAAACAAGTCGGGCCTATGCATTCAAGACAATTAGGTCGCCCCATACGCAGAGCCTTTTAGATCACCTGAGAAAGGGGGTCGACCAAATTGAACTGTCTGAAGCCAGCGAAGGAATCGTTGCATTTCAACTGACGCCGCGCATCGCGAAAGCCGGTCTGTGGCCGGAGAACGGCTGCTACATCGACTGGCGTATTCCTGCTGCAAGGGCCGTCGAACTTTTCACTCAGATGGTTTCCCAAGTTGTCATCGACAACGGACAAGCAGAAATTGATCGAATATTTGCTGGCAAGAAAGCGGTCGGCGCGGTCCTTTGTCTCGCCGTATTCCCCACAGTTGCCCGCAACCCTTTGACTGGAAATCCGGTGGTAATGCCGATTAAGGTAGCTACCTTGGTTGAGGTGGCCCCGAGTCATCGGATTTCAGTTTCACTACATGCTGAGATTGAGGCCGCAAACCACAAGATGCAGACCGAGCTTTGAGGTGCTATTCCTCGGCTTCATTGGTTTCATCGTCGCTTGTGAGCGGTTGCGGCTTCGGCGGCGCAATTAGCCTCAGATGTCCTGATACATCGCGAACCCCACTCTCGTGGTCTCGAACGCCATCTGCGCCATTACGGAATCCCCGACCTTGAAGCCGTGGCGGGCAAACACTTCGTACAGTCCCGGGCCACCAACCATCAGCGATAGCCGACCTGCGCCACGGTCCCTGGCCACACCCTTCAGCCGTTCGAGGAAATCGTCAAAAATGTTGAGCCCATGGTAATTCCGAGCTCCTTTGACCGGCGGGGTATCATCAATCGGACGACGATTGTTGGCGAACTCGACGTCGGCTATATGGATGTCGTCGGGAAAGCACTGGAGTAGTGTCACGTCCACGAAGGACATGGTTGGATCGATCTCGTTGAAGAACCGCGTCGAATACACATCCGTTACAGGTTCCCGCCCGAGTTCCTTTCGAACGAAATCATAGATGCCGACCATCCCGCTATTGATGATGGGAGCGATTTTGAAAGGCTCTTTCGTCACTCCCCGATGCACCATCTCATCCCAGACGTAGAGAGAAACGCCGACCACATCATTGGGGCGGTGGGCCTCCAGCGCATCGATATCGGTCGCGACGATCTCTTCCCGAACGTCATCAAACATAGGAATGAAACGGTCGCGGGGAACTGCGTCGCTTAATTCGGCCATCTGTCTCTCCTCCCGGTAGGTGTGAACATGTAGCTTATAGTTGTGTAACCTGCAATTATTTCGGCGGCCGCACAAAAATATGCGGCCGCCGGCCGAAACTGTTCCTACGTCATCGATCCGTGGATGAAGAGCTTCAGTTTGTCTCACGCGATCAGGAAGCCGCGCCTCACCTCGTGCAATGAGCCCTCGAAGATATGGTCCTCATGTTCGATGGAGACCACGTCGTCGTATCGCTGTGGGAAGTCCTCGGACAAAAAAGGGAGCACATGAGCGCGTCGAAGCCGTTGAAGATGCGTTCTATGGCGATCACCTGTCGCATCGCATCCAGCGGGAAGCCAATATCGTTCATCTCGCCGCCAAGCAACTCTTTGATTTCTTCGCGATGGCCCGCCGGGTGGCATCTCTACAGCCAACGACCGCTTTCGCAACAGCCCGTTCGCCGCCACAGTCGATATCCTCACATCGCAAGAAAGATCACCCGCTACTCCTCGAAAGTTGGCTCGAGCGTTATCGGCAGTACTCATCAATCTGAGTTCGTCAAAGAATGATGGAAGTGAACGGTGCCATCTATCATGACGGGTAGATGGCCATTGCGGCTCTTCCCGCTACCCCATAGGTTGCCAATCGAGACTTCCGACTCAGCAATCAATCATACCCTTGAGACAGCATAGCCGCACCGGCCCTATAAAGAATACAAAACCCATCATGAACCTCACCACCCATAACAAGCTCATATCGTTCATCTGGTCGATTGCCGACGATTGCCTCCGCGATGTATATGTCC